>NZ_JARAUO010000028.1:0-112816 GCF_033792105.1 Streptomyces sp. WI03-4A | reverse complement strand
CCGCGGAGAGGCCCACGGCGGGCCGCGCCCCCGGGGGTACGCCCGCGGCGGGCCGGGAGGCGGCCGACGCCGCCGCACCGGGGCGGCAGCCTGCGGACACGCCCGAGCCGGACCGCGAGCGCGTGGACACGCCCGCACCGGAGCAGCAGCCCGGAAGTGGTGTGCGCGAGTTCGGCCGGGGCGCTGTGGACGCGCCCGCGCCGGAGCTGGAGCCCGCGGACACGCCCGCGCCGGGGCCGGACCCTGCGGGCAGACCCGCGCCGGGCCGCGAGCCGGGCGATCCGCCCGGGCCCGGGCACGGCTCCGCCGGTACGGCCGACGGCGTCGACGGTGTGTTCAAAGTTCGGCTGGCGAACTTCGAGGGGCCCTTCGATCTGTTGCTTCAGTTGATCTCCAAGCACAAGCTGGACGTCACCGAGGTCGCGCTGTCGAAGGTGACCGACGAGTTCATGGCGCACATCCGGGCCATGGGGCCGGACTGGGACCTGGACCAGACGACCGAGTTCCTCGTCGTGGCCGCCACGCTGCTGGACCTGAAGGCGGCGCGGCTGCTGCCCACCGCCGAGGTCGAGGACGAGGCCGACCTCGCCCTGCTGGAGGCCCGCGACCTGCTGTTCGCACGGCTGCTGCAGTACCGGGCCTACAAGCAGATCGCCGACATCTTCAACCGGCGCCTGGACGAGGAGGCCCGCCGCTATCCCCGTACCGTCGGCCTCGAACCCGAGCACGCCGAGCTGCTGCCCGAGGTCGTCATCAGCATCGGCCCCGAGGGATTCGCGCAGCTCGCCGTGAAGGCCATGCAGCCCAGGCCGAAGCCGCAGGTGTACGTGGACCACATCCACGCCCCGCTGGTCAGCGTGCAGGAGCAGGCGGGGATCGTGGTGGCCCGGCTGAAGGAGCTGGGCGAGGCCAGCTTCCGGGTCCTGGTCGAGGACACCGACGACACCCTCACCGTCGTCGCCCGCTTCCTCGCGCTGCTGGAGCTGTACCGGGAGAAGGCCGTCTCCCTGGAGCAGGAGGCCGCGCTCGGCGAACTGCTGGTGCGCTGGACCGGCGGCGACGGGGAGGCGGCCCCGAGGGTCACCGACGAGTTCGACCGGCCGCCCGAGGTGCCCGAGGTGCCCGAGGAGGAGAAGAAGGCATGAGCGAGACCGATTCCGTCCCGGGCCCGGGTGCCGTCGCCGGCCTGGACCTCAAGCCCGCCCTCGAAGCGGTCCTCATGGTGGTCGACGAGCCCGCGACCGAGGAGCACCTGGCCCGGATCCTGGAGCGGCCCAGGCGGCAGATCGCCGACGCGCTGCGGGAGCTGGCCGACGACTACACCGTGCAGGGCCGCGGCTTCGAGCTGCGCTTCGTCGCGGGCGGCTGGCGGTTCTACAGCCGTGCCGCGTACGCGGCCGCCGTCGAACGGCTCGTGCTGGACGGCCAGACGGCCCGCCTCACCCAGGCCGCGCTGGAGACCCTGGCCGTCGTCGCCTACCGCCAGCCGGTCAGCCGCAGCCGCGTCTCCGCCGTGCGCGGGGTCAACTGCGACGGCGTGATGCGCACCCTGCTCCAGCGCGGTCTCGTCGAGGAGGCGGGCGCGGAACCCGAAACAGGTGCGATCCTGTACAGGACGACGAACTACTTCCTGGAGCGGATGGGCCTGCGCGGCCTGGACGAGCTCCCGGAGCTCGCGCCCTTCCTCCCGGAGGCGGAGGCGATCGAGGCCGAGACCCAGGAGGGCGTACCGTCGTTCGATCCGGACGCCCCGGATTCCGAGGACGCAGACGACAAGACGGAACTTTGATGCGAAGCAGCAGCGGCAGGAACAGCAGCGGAAACAACGGCGGGAGCCGTGGTGGCAACAGCGGCGGCCGCGGCGGGAGCGGTGGTGGCCGCGGTAGCCACCGCGGCGCCGGCAACTCCCGTGACGACAACCAGGGCGGCCGGCCGAAGAAGCCGCGTCCGGAGGAGCGGCGCTACGACGTGGGTCCCGGCGCCACGCAGTCCGGCCCGAAGTCCGGGCGGGGCGCCTCGGCGCGCGGCGGCGCCAAGGGCGGCCCCCGGCAGGGCCAGGGCACCGGGCGCGACCGTTCGGCGCCGGCCCGTTCGCGCGAGTACGAGACGCGGGCCGAGGAGCGCAACCGCGAGCGGTACGCGGGCAAGAAGGACGTGAAGCTGCCCAAGACCTTCCCGGGCGCCGAGCAGGAGGGCGAGCGGCTGCAGAAGGTCCTCGCGCGGGCGGGCTACGGCTCCCGGCGCGCCTGCGAGGAGCTGATCGAGCAGGCCCGGGTCGAGATCAACGGCGAGATCGTCCTGGAGCAGGGCCGCCGCGTGGACCCGGAGAAGGACGAGGTCAAGGTCGACGGCCTGACGGTCGCGACGCAGTCGTACCAGTTCTTCTCGCTCAACAAGCCCGCCGGTGTCGTCTCCACCATGGAGGACCCGGAGGGGCGCCAGTGCCTCGGCGACTACGTCACCAACCGCGAGACCCGTCTCTTCCACGTCGGCCGGCTCGACACCGAGACCGAGGGCGTCATCCTGCTCACCAACCACGGCGAGCTGGCGCACCGCCTCACGCACCCCAAGTACGGCGTGAAGAAGACCTACCTCGCGCACATCGTCGGCCCGATCCCGCGCGACCTCGGCAAGCGCCTGAAGGACGGCATCCAGCTCGAGGACGGCTACGCGCGCGCGGACCACTTCCGGGTGGTCGAGCAGACCGGCAAGAACTACCTGGTCGAGGTGACCCTGCACGAGGGCCGCAAGCACATCGTGCGGCGCATGCTCGCCGAGGCGGGCTTCCCCGTCGACAAGCTGGTGCGCACCGCCTTCGGCCCGATCACCCTGGGCGACCAGAAGTCGGGCTGGCTGCGCCGCCTGAGCAACACCGAGGTCGGGATGCTCATGAACGAGGTGGACCTCTAGGAGTCACGACCTCCAGGAGGCGCCTGCACGGCGTTGTGACGGCCGGTCCCGGGGTATCCGGGGCCCGGCCGTCGGCGTGTGCGGGAACGGGGCTCCAGGGCGCGCCGAGGGGCTTGCGCGACAGACGCGCGCCTCTTTATGGTCGTAGCGACTATTAGTCAGGCTGACCATAAAGACTGACCGTAAAGGGGGTGGACGCGGTGAGCGCCGAGGTCCACGGCGAGTCCGCCTGCGACAAGCACGCCTACGACAAGTACGCCTACGAGCCCTTCGTGACCGTCGACCTCGCCGTCCTCACCGTCCGCGAGGGCGTCCTGCACGTGCTGCTCGTCGAGCGCGGACAGGAGCCGTACGCCGGCCGCTGGGCGCTCCCCGGCGGCTTCCTGCTGCCGCACGAGTCCGCGGAGACGGCCGCCCGGCGCGAACTCGCCGAGGAGACCGGACTCGCGGACGTCTCCGGTCTGCACCTGGAGCAGCTGCGCACCTACAGCGAGCCGGACCGCGACCCCCGGATGCGCGTCGTGTCCGTCGCGTTCACCGCGCTGCTGCCCGAGCCGCCCGAGCCGCGCGGCGGCGGCGACGCGGCCCAGGCCCGCTGGCTGCCCCACACCGCCGCCCGGTCGCTCGCCTTCGACCACGACCGGATCCTCGCCGACGCCCGCGACCGGATCGGCGCGCGGCTGGAGAACAGCCGCGCCGCCACCTCCTTCTGCCCGCCCGAGTTCACCCTCGGCGAGCTGCAGCAGGTCTACGAGGCCGTGTGGGGCACGGCCCTCGACCGGCCCAACTTCCGCCGCAAGGTGCTCGCCACGCCCGGCTTCGTCGAACCCGTGCCCGGCGCCGCCCGGCTGACCGGCGGCCGCGGCAAGCCGGCCGCCCTCTACCGCGCGGGCACCGCCACCGCCCTGCACCCGCCCCTGCTCCGACCGTCCCGGGAAGGACGCCCATGACCACCCGCCCCGCGAGCAAGCGCGCCGCCACCGGATCCCTGACCGGACTCGCCCTCGGCGACGCCCTGGGCTTCCCGACCGAGTTCAACGACGTGCCGTCCATCCTCGCCAAGTGCGGCCCCTGGCGGGAGATGGAACTGCCGAAGCACGCCTTCGTCTCCGACGACACGCAGATGACCCTCGCCGTCGGCCGCGGCCTGCGCACGGCCATGGACCGCGGTTTCCTGGCCCCGAGTCGCCTCGAGCGGCCGCTGCGCGAGGAGTTCGTGGACTGGTACCACTCGCCCGAGAACAACCGCGCCCCCGGCCGCACCTGCCTGACCGCCTGCGCGCTGCTGAACGAGGAGGGTCGGCCCTGGCAGGACGCCAGCCAGATCGGCTCCAAGGGCTGCGGCGCCAACATGCGGGTCGCCCCGATCGGGCTCGCCCCCGGACTGAGCGACGAACAGCGCTCCGGCGCCGCCCAGTTGCAGGCCGCGCTCACCCACGGCCACCCCACCGCGCTGGCCGCCTCCGACCTCACCGCGCACGCCGTCCACCTGCTCGCCCAGGGCATCGATCCCGCCGGACTCGTCGGGCGGCTGCGCTCCTACGCCTACGACCACCGCACCCGCTACGACCACACCTGGCTCGGCGACCTGTGGACCCGCTCCCAGGACCCCGGCCCCGAGCACTTCATCGCGCGCGGCTGGGACGAGTGCCTGGCGATACTCGGCCGGCTCCAGGAGGCCGTGCGCGACGCCTCCCCGGAGACCGACCCCTGCCTGGCCACCGGAGCCGGCTGGATCGCCGAGGAAGCCCTGGCCACCGGGCTGCTGTGCTTCCTGCTCTTCCCCGACGAACCCGTCACCGCGCTGCGCCGGGCGGCGTGCTCCTCGGGCGACTCCGACTCGATCGCCTGCCTCACCGGCGCCTTCGCGGGCGCCTGGCTCGGCGCGGACGCCTGGCCGGCCGAGTGGACCGACCGGATCGAGTACCGGGGCGACCTGTCGGCACTGGGGGCGCTCTGGGACGCTTAGGCCCATGATCGACGACCTCGACATGGACCTGACGCCCGTGATCGCCGAGCAGCCCCACCCCCTGCTGTTCGCGACGGTCTCCGGGGCCCACCTGTACGGCTTCCCCTCCCAGGACTCCGACCTGGACCTGCGCGGCGCCCACCTGCTGCCGGCGGCCGACCTGGTGGGGCTGCGCGAGCCGGAGGAGACGCGGTCCCTGGCGTGGGTGCGGTTCGGCGTCGAGATGGACCTCGTGACGCACGACGTGCGCAAGTTCGTCCGGCTGATGCTCCGGCGCAACGGCTACGTGCTGGAGCAGCTGCTCTCGCCCCTGGTCGCGCACACCACGGAGGAGCACCGGGAACTGACCGCTCTCGTCCCCGGCGTGCTCACCGGCCACCATGCCCACCACTACCGCGGCTTCGCGGTCACCCAGTGGCGGCTGTTCGAGAAGACCGGCGAGCTCAAGCCGCTGCTCTACACCTTCCGCGTGCTGCTCACCGGCATCCACCTGATGCGCAGCGGCGAGGTCGAGGCGCATCTGCCCACGCTCCTGGAGCAGGTCGACGCGCCCGGCTACCTGCCGGAGCTGATCGCCGCCAAGGCGGAGCGCGAGCACGGCGGCGCCGACGTCGACCACGCGCGCGTGGAGGCCGACGTGGAGCGGCTGCACGCCACGCTCGACGCGGCGCAGGCCGCCTCAGCGCTGCCCGACACGCCCACCGCCCACGACGCCCTGCACGACTTCCTGGTACGGGTCAGGCGCGCAGGCTGAGGCACGCCGGACCCGGTGCAGGAAGCCGGCCACGCGCGCGTGGTCCGGCTCCGGCGGCAGCGGGGTGTGCCGGAGGGCCTCGTCGGTCTCGGCGGCGAGCCGGACCATGCGCGCCTCGACCTCGGCCCACGGCACCTCGCCCCGCTTCACCGCGAGGAGCGGCTCGCGCCGGTCGCCCACGTCGAGCCGCAGCTCGCCGGTGCGCAGCAGGTCGCGGGCGCTCTGCAGCAGGCGCAGCAGGTGCATCGCGTGCTTCCAGCGCGGGGCGCCCGTCGTGCGGACGTCGGCGTCGAGCTTGCGGCGCTGGCCGAGGGCGTAGCGGGTGAAGGTGCCGTGCACCTGCTGGGACAGGAAGGCGCCGCGCAGCGACAGCAGCTCGCGGCCCGTGTCGTCCACGTGCTCGACCAGCGGGGAGTGCAGGCACTCCAGGATGTTCGGGTTGCCGCGCAGCGCCAGCTCGCAGAACCGCTCCAGCTCCCAGGAGAACCGCTCCTCGCCCGGTCCCTCCACATGCGTCGGCGGCTTGCGGAAGCGCCAGAACAGCGGAGTGGGGGCGAGGAAGACGCCTCTGCGGTCGGTGTCGCTGGTCTCGGTGGCCAGGCCGAAGGCGCGTGACCCCATGACGCAGGAGTAGATCGTGTGGTCGCGCACCAGGTCCTGGGGGTCCGGGTGCTCCTCGGGGGTCTCGGGCCGCATGCCGGGAGCGTACGCGGACCGCTCACGCCAGGTGGATCGAATTTCCCTTCACCGTGATCGTCCGCGGGGGCAGTGGCTTGGTCGCCGGGCCGTGCGCCACCGATCCGTCGGTGATCTCGAACCTGCTGCCGTGACAGGGGCAGTCGATGGTGCCGTTCGCCACTTTGTTCACCGTGCAGCCCATGTGGGTGCAGATCGCGGAGAAGGCCTTGAAGTCGCCCTTGGCCGGCTGGGTGACCACGACCTTCTGCTCCTTGAACACCTTGCCGCCGCCCACCGGGATCTCGCTCGTCCCGGCCAGCTTCTCGGTACGGGGCGCGGAGCCGCTCTGGTTGCCGCCGCACCCGGCGGCGAGCGTCGCCACGCCCGTCGCGAGAACCGTGCGCCGCGTGGTGCCGTTGGTCATGTGCCACTCCGAAGGGGAAGACCGAGAGGACAGGGGACAAAGGGGGTGAATAAGTAAAACCCGGCCATCTTCGCATCGAACGTACCCGGGGCGCCGGAACCCCGGACCGCCCGTCACCGGTTCGGGCCCCGTCTCACCCGGCGGGCGCCGCGCGCCCGGCCGGCCGGGGCTGACTACGCTGGACGGGCAGAGAGTCGGTACGCATGTCAGCGAGGAGCAGCGCCGTGGCGGTACGAGCGGTCCGGGGGGCCGTCCAGCGGGACCCGGACGAGACCGGACACAGGGACGAGCGGGTGGCCGCCCGGCGCGAGGACGTCGCCCGGTGAGGACCGCACTCGTCATCGGCACCGGGCTCATCGGCACCTCCGCCGCGCTCGCCCTCACCCAGCGGGGCGTCGTCGTGCACCTCGCCGACCACGACCCCGAGCAGGCCCGCACCGCGGCCGCGCTCGGCGCCGGCACCGACGAGGCCCCCGCGGGCCCGGTGGACCTGGCGCTCGTCGCCGCCCCGCCCGCCCACGTGGCCGCCGTCCTCGCGGACGCCATGAGCCGGGGCCTGGCGCGCGGCTACGTCGACGTGGCCAGCGTCAAGGGCGGTCCGCGCCGCGATCTCGAGGCACACGGCCTCGACCTGTCGTCGTACATCGGCACCCACCCCATGTCCGGCCGGGAGAAGTCGGGGCCGCTCGCCGCGACGGCCGACCTGTTCGAGGGGCGCCCCTGGGTGCTCACCCCGACCCGCGACACCGACACCGAGGTCCTCAACCTCGCCCTTGAGCTGGTCTCGCACTGCCGCGCGGTCCCGGTGGTCATGGACGCCGACGCCCACGACCGGGCCGTCGCCCTCGTCTCGCACATGCCCCACCTGGTCTCCAGCATGGTCGCCGCCCGCCTGGAGAACGCCGAGGAGGCCGCCGTACGGCTGTGCGGACAGGGCATCCGGGACGTCACGCGGATCGCCGCCTCCGACCCCCGGATGTGGATCGACATCCTCTCCGCCAACCCCGGCCCGGTCGCCGACCTCCTCGCGGACGTCTCCACCGACCTGGACGACACCGTGCGCGCGCTGCGCGCCCTGCAGTCCTCCGACGAGGCCAAGCGGCGCGAGGGCAGCGCCGGCATCGAGGACGTGCTGCGGCGCGGGAACGCCGGGCAGGTGCGGGTACCCGGGAAGCACGGGTCCGCTCCGCGGGTCTACGAGGTCGTGGCCGTGCTCATCGACGACCAGCCGGGACAGCTGGCCAGGATCTTCGCCGACGCCGGACAGGCCGGGGTCAACGTCGAGGACGTGCGCATCGAGCACGCGACGGGACAGCAGGCGGGTCTCGTCCAGCTCATGGTCGAGCCGAAGGCGGTGCCGGTCCTGACGGCCGCGCTGCGTGAGCGCGGCTGGGCGCTGCGCCAGTAGGACCGGCGGCAGAACCGGCCGCAGGACAGCCCGCGGGACCGCGTCCCGCACCCGTCCGGCACGCGTGCGTCCGGACGAGTGACCCGTACCCAGTAACCTTGTGCGGGGCGCTCTCGCTCCCCGCTCCCCGCACCGCACCAGGAAGGTGTCCCCCCGTGGAAAACGGCGCCCCGACCGCCAAGCCCGTCATCGTCGCGATCGACGGTCCCTCCGGCACGGGCAAGTCGAGCACGTCGAAGGCCGTGGCCGCGCAGCTCGGCCTGAGCTACCTGGACACCGGTGCCCAGTACCGGGCGATCACCTGGTGGATGGTCTCCAACGGCATCGACCTGGAGGACCCCACCGCGATCGCGGCCGTCGCCGGCAAGCCGGAGATCGTCTCCGGCACCGATCCGGCCGCCCCGACCATCACGGTCGACGGCGTCGACGTGGCCGGCCCGATCCGCACCCAGGAGGTCACCTCCAAGGTCAGCGCGGTCAGCGCGGTGCCCGAGGTGCGCTCCCGGATCACCGAGCTGCAGCGCTCGCTGGCCTCCGGCGCCGAGCTCGGCATCGTGGTCGAGGGCCGGGACATCGGCACGACCGTGCTGCCCGACGCCGACCTGAAGATCTTCCTCACCGCCTCCGCCGAGGCCCGCGCGGCCCGCCGCAGCGGTGAGCTGAAGGGCGCCGACGTGCAGTCCACCCGTGAGGCCCTGATCAAGCGGGACGCGGCCGACTCCAGCCGCAAGACCTCGCCGCTCGCCAAGGCGGCCGACGCGGTCGAGGTGGACACCACCGAACTCACCCTCGCCCAGGTCATCGAGTGCGTCGTCACCCTGGTCGAGGAGAAGCGAGCCGGGAAGTGAGTCTTCCGTCCCTGCCCACGGAGCGGGGCGCCGAGGTCGGCCGGCGCATCGGCGTCGGTCTGATGTTCGGGCTGTGGAAACCGCGTGTGCTGGGCGCCTGGCGGATGCCCGCCACCGGTCCGGCGATCCTCGCCGTGAACCACTCCCACAACATCGACGGACCGATGGTGATGGGCGTGGCGCCCCGGCCGACGCACTTCCTGATCAAGAAGGAGGCGTTCATCGGCCCCCTGGGCTCCTTCCTGAGCGGTATCGGCCAGCTGAAGGTGGACCGCGCCTCCGCCGACCGCGCGGCCATCGGCCAGGCGCTCGGCGTCCTGGAGAACGGGGGAGTGCTGGGCATCTTCCCCGAGGGCACCCGGGGCGAGGGCGACTTCGCCTCCCTGCGGGCCGGCCTCGCCTACTTCGCGGTCCGCAGCGGGGCGCCGATCGTGCCCGTGGCCGTCCTGGGCAGCTCCGACCGGCCGGGACGGCTGGTCAAGGGACTGCCCCCGCTGCGCTCCCGCGTCGACGTCGTCTTCGGCGACCCGTTCGAGGCGGGCGACGGCAGCGGACGGCGCACCCGCAGGGCGCTGGACGAGGCGACCGAGCGCATCCAGAAGCAGCTCACCAGCCACCTGGAAAACGCCAGGCGCCTGACCGGGCGCTAGGCGACACTTGAGTAGTGGATCAGCCCAAAAGGGTCGTTCCACCGATCACCACGATGAACGACGAGGTACGGACTTCATGAGCGACCAGATCCAGCCCGAGGGCTCGGCAGAGCACGAGTACGAGCACGGGGCGCTCGGCGACGCCGAGTACGCGGAGTTCATGGAGCTCGCCACCGAAGAGGGCTTCGACCTCGAGGACGTCGAGGGCGCCATCGAGGCGGCCGGCCACGGGCCGCTCCCGGTCCTCGCCGTCGTCGGCCGGCCGAACGTCGGCAAGTCGACGCTCGTCAACCGGATCATCGGCCGGCGCGAGGCCGTCGTGGAGGACAAGCCCGGCGTCACCCGCGACCGCGTCACCTACGAGGCCGAGTGGGCGGGCCGCCGCTTCAAGGTCGTCGACACCGGCGGCTGGGAGCAGGACGTCCTCGGTATCGACGCCTCCGTGGCCGCCCAGGCCGAGTACGCGATCGAGGCGGCCGACGCGGTCGTCTTCGTCGTGGACGCCAAGGTCGGCGCCACCGACACCGACGAGGCCGTCGTACGGCTGCTGCGCAAGGCCGGCAAGCCGGTCGTGCTGTGCGCCAACAAGGTCGACGGCCCGAGCGGCGAGGCCGACGCCTCCTACCTGTGGAACCTGGGCCTCGGCGAACCGCACCCGGTCTCCGCGCTGCACGGCCGAGGCACCGGCGACATGCTGGACGCCGTCCTCGAGGCGCTCCCCGAGGCGCCCGAGCAGAGCTTCGGCGCCGCCGTCGGCGGCCCGCGCCGCATCGCGCTCATCGGCCGCCCGAACGTCGGCAAGTCCTCGCTGCTGAACAAGGTGGCCGGCGAGGAGCGCGTCGTCGTCAACGAGCTGGCGGGCACCACCCGCGACCCGGTCGACGAGCTGATCGAACTGGGCGGCGTGACCTGGAAGTTCGTCGACACGGCGGGCATCCGCAAGCGCGTCCACCTCCAGCAGGGCGCCGACTACTACGCCTCGCTGCGCACCGCGGCCGCCGTCGAGAAGGCGGAAGTGGCCGTCATCCTGATCGACGCCTCCGAGAACATCTCGGTCCAGGACCAGCGCATCGTCACCATGGCGGTGGAGGCGGGCCGCGCGATCGTCCTCGCCTTCAACAAGTGGGACACCCTCGACGAGGAGCGCCGCTACTACCTCGAGCGGGAGATCGAGACCGAGCTGGGCCAGGTCGCCTGGGCGCCCCGGGTCAACGTCTCGGCCCGCACCGGCCGGCACATGGAGAAGCTGGTCCCGGCGATCGAGACCGCCCTCGACGGCTGGGAGACCCGTGTCCCGACGGGTCGGCTGAACGCCTTCCTCGGCGAGCTGGTCTCGGCCCACCCGCACCCGGTCCGTGGCGGCAAGCAGCCGCGCATCCTGTTCGGCACCCAGGCCGGCACCAAGCCCCCGCGGTTCGTCCTGTTCGCCTCCGGCTTCATCGAGGCGGGCTACCGGCGCTTCATCGAGCGCCGGCTGCGCGAGGAGTTCGGCTTCGAGGGCACCCCGATCCACATCTCTGTGCGGGTGCGCGAGAAGCGCGGCGCGAAGAAGAAGTAGCGGTCCGAGGCCGCGGCGCCGTCAGGCGCCGGCGGCGCGACGGCGAAGGGCGGCCCCCGGTGTGGGGGCCGCCCTTCGCCGTACGCCAGTCCCGCGGGTCACGTGCCCCGGCGCGGGCCGGGCGGCAGTGCCGCCGGGACATGGTGCATCCCGGTCTCCTGGGACCGCCCGATGGTGCCGATCCGCTGCCACTGCGCCTGCTGCTGGCCGCTGCCGTGCCGGGCGCTGTACGCCCCCGCGCTGTAGGCGCTGTAGTGCGCCCGGTAGGAGCCGGTGCTGTGCGGGGCGATGCCGAAGGCACTGAACCCCAGCTCCTCCTCGCCGCTGCGGTCACCCGGCAGCGTGCGGAAGCTCCTGACCCACTCCGCGTAGAGGGAGTCGTAGATCGGCGTGGCGGACGCGCCGCCGACCGACTCCTGGCCCGCCCGTGCGGACGGGATGGAGGAGTAGGAGGACCGGCGGGGAGGAGGGCTGTCGTATGCGTGCACGTATGTCCAAACGACGGCAGCCCGGAAGGGATGCGGCCGATGCGCGGCTTTTGGGAGGGTGACGCCGGGTTTCCGGCGCCACCGTAGTCCCGGGTGGCGCTCAGGTGCCCGCGAGCGGCAGCGCCGCCGCGACCAGCTTGCCGTTCGCCGCCGCCTTGTCCAGGGCCTCGCGCAGCAGGTCCTCCCGCGGCTGGCGCCCGATGGAGCCCACCGGGGCCGCGAACAGCAGTACCTGCTGGTGCTTGTTGGCGGCGGCCCGCCAGCTGTCCGTGACCTGCAGCGGCTGGTGCGCCTGCCACCAGGCCACGGGCTGACCGCCGCCCGGGCCCGGCTGGAGCACCGCGTGCAGCTGGCCGACGGCGAGCAGCACCGACCAGCCGTGCAGCACCGGCGGCACGGACACCAGCTCGGTCACCGGCATGAAGCCCTGCTCGATGAGGAGCGGGAGGAAGTCGTCGCCGACCCCGGTGGAGCCGGGCCGCACGATCGGGGCCGTCGGCTCGACCACCAGCGCGGGGTGCAGCTCGCCCTCGACCAGCACGAGCCCGCTGGTCACGCCGAGCACGGCCTGCTCGGGCACGGGCCGCTGCGGCGTGCCGCCCGTGGCCAGGTCGCCGCCGGTGCCGCCGATGGAGCGTACGGCGCCCTGCAGCTGCTCCTCGGTGACCTGGACGACCTGGGAGGGCAGGCACCCGGCGTGGGCGAAGGCGAGGACGGCGGTCTCGTCACCGACGAACAGAACGGTGCTGGTGCGCTCCTGCTCGGAGTCGCCCGGGGTGCGGCAGGACGTGCAGTCGTAACTGCCCGGGGCGTTCTCTCCGGCGAGCAGCCGGTCGGCTTCTTCGTCGCCGATCTCGGCGCGTACGGCGGCACTCACGTCGAGCATGCGCGGCACGGTGGCTCCCTCGGGATGCGGTGCTGGGTCGACCGGGTGGCTCCCGGCCCCTGAGCCCCGGGGTTCCGGGCTCATGAAGAAGACAACGGGCGTCCTGTGGTGGGGGTCACGCCCCGAGCACGACGGAATCGAACCATCCACCGCACAGGGTCACCTGAGGTACGGAATTGGCCACTCACCGTCAACTCGGTGCGGAGTCAAGGAACTTGAACGGGTGAAGTGGGTCACAGATCGCCTCAGCTGGTGGTCGAAAAATCAGGAAATCAGCGTATGAAACGGCTGGCCGAAAATCGACGATACCTGTGGTAACGGCGAACTGGCCTGGAATGACAGGGAGTTGGTTGATATCGACCGCCCGCACTCCCTACATTCCTCCGCCGTGTGCAGACAGCACCGCTCGGGTACGTCCACCGGCCGGCACCGGACAGAGCACGACCGGCGCCGGTCACGGCGGACGGGGCGGGCACGGAACACCGCGGCCATGCGCGGCGCACCGTGTCCCGTCCGGGGGAGCCCGGGTTCGTGGGAGAGGGAATTACATGTCCGAGTGTGCCGATACCACCCGTACCACCGCCCGTCACGACGGCGCCCGCAAGGGCCGTACGACGGCCGCCCTCACCGGGGCGGCGCTGCTGGCCCCGCTGGGCCTGCTGGCCGCGACCGGCAACGCGGCGGCGGCGGACGACGGAGTGTGGGACCGCATCGCCCAGTGCGAGAGCGGCGGCAACTGGCACATCAACACCGGCAACGGCTACTACGGCGGGCTCCAGTTCTCCGCCGGCACCTGGCGCGCGTACGGCGGCTCCGCCTACGCCCCGACGGCCGACCAGGCCTCCAGGGGCGCGCAGATCGCCGTCGCCGCCAAGGTCCAGCAGGCCCAGGGCTGGGGCGCCTGGCCGGTCTGCTCGGGCCGGGCCGGCGCCTCGGGAGCCGCTCCCGCGGCCGCCTCGGGGGCCGCGGCCAAGACGGGCGTGACGACGAAGTCCGCACCGTCGAAGGCGCCTCAGCGCCCCGGCACCCACGTCAACCGCGGCGCCTCGCGCGGCGGCTACACCGTCCGCGAGGGCGACACCCTGAGCATCATCGCCGCCCGGCACGGGACCACCTGGCAGCGGATCTACTCCGCCAACAGGTCGGTCATCGGCGGCGACCCGGACATGATCGTGCCCGGCCAGCGCCTCGCGCTCTGAGCGAGGGTCCGCCTCCCCGGCAGCCGCTGTCCCGACGAGGACAGCGGCTGTCCGCATCGGCTGGCAGACTCGGCCCATGTTGGAGACCTCGGCACGGCTGCTGCGTCTGCTCTCGCTCGTCCAGGCCCACCGCGAGTGGTCGGGGGCCGACCTCGCCGAACGGCTCGGCGTCACCGCGCGCACCGTCCGCCGGGACGTGGACCGGCTGCGCGAGCTGGGCTACCCGGTCAACGCGAGCCCCGGCACCGGCGGCGGCTACCAGCTCGGCGCGGGTGCCCGGCTGCCCCCGCTGCTGCTCGACGACGACGAGGCCGTCGCCGTGGCGGTGGGCCTGCGCACCGCGGCGGGGCAGGGCATCGAGGGCATCGGCGAGAGTTCCGTGCGCGCCCTCGCCAAGCTGGAGCAGGTGCTGCCGGACCGGCTGCGGCACCGGGTGAGCGCGCTCAACGCGTTCACCGTGCCGATGCTGCGCAGCGGCCCGCCGGTGTCCCCCGTCGACCCGGCCCTGCTCACCGAGCTCGCCCACCTGTGCCGGGACGCCGAGCGGCTGCGCTTCGAGTACCGCAGCCACGAGGGCGTCGCCAGCCGCCGCACCGTCGAGCCGCACCGGCTGGTGTGCACCGAGCGGCGCTGGTACCTGGTCGCCTGGGACGTCGACCGGGAGGACTGGCGGACCTTCCGCGTCGACCGCATCACGCCGAAGCCGCCGCACGGCCCGCGCTTCACCCCGCGCGAGGGGCCGGCCGAGGACCTCGCCGCCCATGTGTCGCAGGGCGTCTCCACGCGCGCGTACGCCACCCACTCCGCGGTCCGGCTGCTGGTGCCGCTGCACGAGGCCGCCGAGCGGGTCTCGCCGTCCGCCGGGACGCTGGAGGCCGACGGGGAGCACGCCTGCGTCCTGCGCAGCGGGGCACCGAACCTGGACGTGATGGTCGTTCACATCATGCTGCTGGGCCTGCCCTTCGAGGTGCTGGAGCCGGCCGGGCTGACCGAGGCCGTCAGGACGCTCCGGGACCGCCTCGACGCCGCTCTGGACCGGAGCACGGCACGGCCGGCCGCGGGCTGACGCCCGCGCGGGGCGGGTGCGGAATCCGGCTATTTCCCATGCGGCGTCAGTTCCCTCGGCAGGGTGGCCGATTCCGCCCGATTCCACGGGAAAACAAGTTCCGAACCGGCCGCGATCCGCGCCCTGGCGCTTCCCGTCGGATATTCCGGGGGTACGCTCCGGGGCGCGGAAATTCTGTTCGAATACCCGCGTTCGGTGAAGGGAAACCCCCGTACGTGTGACGCAGTTCGACGGTATCCGGTGTCGGGAAGCTGTGACAGAAGTGTGACCGGGGGCGGACGGTGTGCCGATCACGGGCTGCGCTTCCGTCACCGGGCGATGCGGCCTAGCGTGGCCGTATGGCATCGAATCCCACTCCGCCGGCGGAGCCCCAGGACAGTCCGGACGCGTACGTCGGCCTCGACGCCCAGGGCGCAGAGCGGCTCGCCCGGCAGCGCGGCTGGTCGACGGTGAGGGCCCTGCCGCCGGGCACGATCATCACCATGGAGTACCGGGTGGGCCGGCTCAACTTCGAGGTGCGCGACGGCCGGGTGGCGCGTGCCTGGAAGGGCTGACCCGTCCGCACGCGTATGACGAAGGCCCCGCTCCCGGAACCGGGAGCGGGGCCTTCGTCATACGCGGGGGCGGGTGGTGCGTACCGGGCCCCGTGGCCGTGGCGGCCGGTCAGCCGCCGGTGAGCGGGCGGACCGGCTGGGAGGTGCCGCGCGGCACGCGGTCGGCGTGCGGCGGTCGGCGGCTGCCCGCCGGGGTGACCGGAGTGCGCTCCGAACGGGCCGTGTGCGGACCGGGGGCCAGGTGGATCGGCGCCCGGGAGCCGCGCACCGACGCCACCGGCTCGCGCGCCGGTGCGTGCTGGTCGGCGGCGGTCCGCGGCTTGAGGACCACCGGGGTGACGGGCACGGCCGGCACGGGCACGGTGCGGCCGCGGCGGGCGCGCCAGCGGTCGCGCAGCACGAAGAGCCCGGTCTCGGCCCGGGTGACCAGGGGCTCGAACCAGGGCAGGGCGAGGAGGATCAGCAGCCCCGCGGCCCAGCCCAGCAGCACGTCGCTCAGCCAGTGCGTACCGAGGTAGACGGTGGTGAGGCCGACGCCGAGCGAGGTGACCGCCGACACGGCGGACAGCCAGCGGCGGGCCCTCGGGCTGGAGGCCAGATACGCCAGGATTCCCCAGGTCACCACGGCGTTGGCGGTGTGGCCGCTGGGAAATATATCGCCGCCGAGACCCATCTCGTTCGAGCCGATCACGGTCGCGTAGTGCGGACCGAGCCGCCCCATGCCGAGCTTGGCGGCACCGACCGTGACGTTGAGCAGCAGCAGGGAGGCAGCCAGGGTCAGCAGCGGGCGCAGCGTGTGCTGCCGCCAGGAGCGCCAGCCGAGCCAGGCCGCGACCATCACGGCGGTGGGGCCGCGCTGGCCGAGCACCACGTAGTAGTCGAGGAAGGCGTGGATCTGCGGCCACTGCTGGTACGGCCGGAAGAACATGACCTGCCAGTCGAGCCGGACCAGCCAGGAGCTGATCACGACGGCCCACACGATCGCCAGGTAGAAGGCGAGGGTCGCCGTGAACAGCACGACCCGGTGCCGGCTCATCCTCGGCACATCGATGTGGGCCGGCCGTTCCGGCTCACGGTCGAGTCTGGCGAAGACCCGGTCCAGACGCCGGGTCAGGTTTCGTTCGGTACGCACCCAATCGACGTTACAGCGGGTGAGGTGTGTTCCCGGTCGAAACAGGGTCTTTGTGATGACGATGTGATGTGGGAAACCTCTCAGGAGAGGTCAGAATTCACAGGATTCGGCAATCCGGTGAGAGTGCTTCGTGCAATTCCTTTGATCATGCCGGGTGTTGTTTATATCGCCCTTATGAATTCGTTCACCCGGTCCTGGTGTGGAATTCTCCGGAGCGTCACGGACCGCCGGAGCCGATCATGGCGCCGGTCATGGCGCCGATCACGGCGGTCCGGAGCCGTTCAGCCAGAACGCCCCGTAGACCGCGCTCGCCGCCGCCACACCGGCCGTGACCAGTACCGCCCTTGAGGTCCGGATCCCGGCCAGCGCCTGGGCGAGCGGGAACAACACCGGGAAGGCGGGCATCAGCAGCCGCGGCTTGGACCCGAAGTAGCTGGAGGCGCACAGCGCGAGCGCGAGGACGACGCCGGTGTACACCAGCAGCGCCACGGGCTGGTGCCGGCGTACGCACGCCACGTAGAGCCGGATCAGCAGGGCCACCCCGACGATCAGGCCCGCGCCCGCGAGGGCCGACGGGAACGACGTGAACTTGTCGGCGACGAAACGGGCGAAGGCGTACCCGCCGTCGAACCCGTTGCGCCATCCCGCCTGTACGTCGAGGTAGCCGAGCGGGCCCTTGCCGGTGCGGTGGCCGACCCACAGGACGTAACCGGCGGCTCCCAAGGGGGCGATGAGCAGACCGGTGATGAGTGACGGGAGTGACCGCAGGGGCGGAGGTGAAGACACGGAGGCGCGCGCGGCGACCGGCGCGCCCCACGACGCGGAAGAGGCGTGCGCAGACTCGTCCGCGCTCCCGTTGTGCGCCGACCGCCCCGCGCGCACCTCGTCCGCCGGTTCGGGGGCGCGACCGCCGTCGTGCGCGCCGTGCGCGTCCCGGGCGCTTCGGTAGCGCACGAAAGAGATCACGCCGGCCGTCCAGACCGCGGCCACCACCGCGAGCCCCACCGGCCGGGTCAGCCCGGCCAGCGCCGCCAGTGCGCCCGCGGTCACCCACCGGCCGGTCAGCACCGCGTACAGCGACCACGCGGCCAGCGCCGTGAACAAGGACTCGCTGTAGGCCATCGACTGCACGATCCCGACCGGCAGCACCGCCCACAGCAGCACCGCGCAGACCCCGGCCCGGCGGCCGTACACGTGCTCCGCGACCGCGAAGATCCCGGCGGCCGCCGCGAGCGAGGCGAGCACGGAGACGACGAGGCCGGCGTCCGCGTACGACAGCGGCGCGACCGTGTGCAGCAGTCGCTCCAGCCAGGGCAGCAGCGGGAAGAACGCGAGATTGGAGTGGACGTCGCCGTTCGGCAGCCGCACCTCGTAGCCGTACCCCAGGTCGGCGACCCGGGTGTACCAGAGCGCGTCCCAGCGCGCGGTGAGCAGCGTGTGGGCGCTCTTGCCGCGCGCCGCGCTCCACCCGGCCAGCACGAGGAGGCCCAGGGCGCGCACCCCCACGTACCCGAGCAGGGCCGGGGCGGCCCGGCGGGGGAATGGGGTGCGGGGCGGGGCCACGCGGGTCGCAAGGTCGGTCACGGGCTCGATTATCGACCGGCCGCGGAACCGCCCCGGTCGCCGGGGCGTGACAAGGGCCGTGCGGGGTGGCGTACGCCACACGGGTTGGGTCCCGCGTGTGAGAGGTCCGCCACGTGACCCCACGGCGGACTCGCGTACGCTGACGAGTCACCTGCGTGGGTTTGCGCGGGCCGGGGACACCGCTCCTCTCCGGCCGTACGACGGGGATCCCCACCCCGCCGATCCGCCGCACGCGAGGGATCATCTGGGAGGTACGTACATGTCCGGGACGACCACGGCTGCCGTACGGCCGCTCCGTCGGGCGCCCGCGGCCGGTGCCAACCGCTGGGTCGTCCTCGTCGTCCTCTGCGTCAGCCTGCTGCTCGTCGCCCTCGACGCGACGGTGCTGCACGTGGCGGTCCCCGCCGTCACCGAGGATCTCAGGCCCGGTGCCATCGAGCTGCTCTGGATCGTCGACGTCTACCCGCTGGTCTGCGCCTCGTTGCTGATCCTCTTCGGCACCCTCGGCGACCGGATCGGCCGCAGGCGCGTGCTGCTGCTCGGCTACGCCCTCTTCGGCGTCGCCTCCGCGGTGGCCGCCCTCGCGCCCAGCGCGCAGACGCTGATCCTCGCCCGCGCGCTGCTCGGCGTCGGCGGCGCCATGATCATGCCCGCCACCCTGTCGATCCTCCGCCAGGTCTTCCCCGACCGGCGCGAACGCGCTCTGGCCATCGGTATCTGGAGCGCGGTCGCGGCCGTCGGGGCCGCGGTCGGGCCGCTGCTCGGCGGTTTCCTGCTGGAGCACTTCTGGTGGGGCTCGGTCTTCCTCGTCAACATCCCGCTGATGCTGGTCAGCCTGCCCGTCGGACGGCTGCTGCTGCCCGAGTCGCGCGGCGACCGCGACGGTCCCTGGGACGTCGTCGGCGCCCTGATGGCGGCGGGCGGACTGTTCGGAGTGGTGCTGGGGGTGAAGCGGCTCGGCGGCGGTGAGCCGGTGGCGAGCCTGCTGACCCTGGTGCCGCTGCTGCTGGGCGGCACGCTGATCGTCCTCTTCGTGCGCCGCCAGGGGCGGTGCGCGCACCCGCTGGTCGATCTGCGGATGTTCCGCCGGGCCGCCTACAGCACCTCGGTGGGCTGCATCGTGCTGGCGATGCTCGCGCTGGTGGGCCTCGAACTGATCGCGGCGCAGTACCTCCAGCTGGTCCTCGGTCTCTCGCCGCTCCAGACGGGCCTGAGACTGCTGCCGCTGACCGTCGCCGCGATGGCGGCCGGCCTCGCGGGCGCGCGGATGCTGCGCCGCTTCGGGCCGCGCCGGATGGTGTGCTTCGGCTTCTGCCTCACCGCCGCCGCGGTCCTGACCCTGACGGCGATGGGCGGCACCGACGACGCCGGCCTGCTGCTGTTCGGCTTCGTCCTCCTCGGCTTCGGTCTGGAGACCACGCTCTTCGGGGCGTACGAGTCGATGCTGAGCGAGGCGCCCGCCGAGCAGGCCGGCGGTGCCGCCGCGATCGGCGAGACGTCGTACCAGCTCGGCGCCGGGATCGGCATCGCCCTGCTGGGCAGCGTGATGAACGCGTCCTACGCCCCCGGCCTCGCCTCGGTCCCCGGAGTGCCCTCGCGCGCCTCGGCCGCGGCCGGCCACTCACTGGGCGAGGCCTATGACGTGGCGGGCCGGCTGGGCGGGTCCGCCGGGGCCGCGCTGCGCCGGGCCGCCCGGGACTCCTTCGTGCACGGACTGCACGTCACCCTGCTGGTGAGCGCGGGCCTGCTGCTGCTCGGCGCCGTGATGGCGCTGCGGCTGCCCCGGGTCATGCAGTGCGGCGAGGAGACCGCGGAGGTCGGGTCGGGCGAGGCGGCGGAGCGCGCGGCCGAGGTGGGGCTGCCCTCACCGCGGGAGGCCGTGCAGCCACGGGTGTCGGCCTGACCCCCGCTCTGGACGTGCGGGAGACTGCACCGTAACGTCGGCTGCGGAGTCGTGACTAGCGCTGCTAGTTTTCCCGTGCGCAGCGCGCCGCAGCGTGCCCCAGTGTCCCGGAGGGTGTTCCATGTCCGCGTCCGCGAAGTTGCCCCCGTTCGATGCCGCCGACCCGCTCGGCATCGACGACCTGCTGGACCCGGAGGACCTCGCGATCCGGGACACCGTCCGCGCCTGGGCCGCCGACCGTGTGCTGCCGTACGTCGCCGACTGGTACGAGAAGGGCGAGCTGCCCGGCATCCGGGACCTCGCGCGCGAACTCGGCGGGATCGGCGCCCTCGGCATGTCGCTCACCGGATACGGCTGCGCCGGCGCCACGGCCGTGCAGTACGGACTGGCCTGCCTGGAGCTGGAGGCCGCCGACTCCGGCATCCGGTCCCTGGTCTCCGTCCAGGGCTCCCTCGCCATGTACGCCATCCACCGGTTCGGCAGCGAGGACCAGAAGCGGGAGTGGCTGCCGCGGATGGCGGCCGGCGAGGTGATCGGCTGCTTCGGGCTCACCGAGCCCGACCACGGCTCCGACCCCGCCTCGATGCGCACCCACGCCAAGCGCGACGGCGACGACTGGATCCTGAACGGCCGCAAGATGTGGATCACCAACGGGTCCGTGGCCGGGGTCGCCGTGGTCTGGGCGCAGACCGAGGACGGCATCCGCGGGTTCGTCGTGCCCACCGACCGCCCCGGCTTCTCGGCGCCCGAGATCAAGCACAAGTGGTCCCTGCGCGCGTCCGTGACCAGCGAACTCGTCCTCGACGACGTACGGCTGCCCGCCACCGCCGTGCTCCCGGAGGTCACCGGTCTGCGCGGACCGCTCGGCTGCCTCTCGCACGCCCGCTACGGCATCGTCTGGGGCTCGATGGGCGCGGCGCGCAGCAGCTTCGAAGCGGCGCTCCGGTACGCGCGGACCCGGGAGCAGTTCGGGCGGCCCATCGGCGGCTTCCAGCTCACCCAGGCCAAGCTCGCCGACATGGCGGTCGAGCTGCACAAGGGGATCCTGCTCGCCCACCATCTGGGGCGGCGGATGGACGCCGGCCGGCTGCGCCCCGAGCAGATCAGCTTCGGCAAGCTCAACAACGTCCGCGAAGCCATCGAGATCTGCCGTACGGCGCGGACGATCCTCGGTGCCAACGGGATCTCCCTCGAATACCCCGTGATGAGGCACGCGACCAACCTCGAGTCGGTGCTCACGTACGAGGGCACCGTCGAGATGCACCAGCTCGTGCTGGGCAAGGCGCTCACCGGGCTCGACGCCTTCCGGTGAGCCCCCGGGGGGAAGGCAGGGCCGGGGAGCGGCCCTGCCTCAGCTCTGGTTGAAGAAGCCGTCCTCGCGGTGCTTGGCCGGCTCGCCGCTGACGATCTCCGTGTTGGACGGTGTCAGCAGGAAGACCCGGGTGGCCACCCGCTCGATCGTGCCCCGCAGGCCGAAGGTCAGGCCCGCCGCGAAGTCGACGACGCGCTTGGCGTCGGCCGGCTCCATCGCGGTGAGGTTCACGATGACCGGGACACCGTCCCGGAACAGCTCGCCGATGGCGCGGGCGTCCCGGAAGCTGTCCGGCGTGACCGTGCCGATGCGGCGGCCCTTCTCCTCGGCCGTGTCCGTGGCCACCTTCACCCGGGGGTCCGTGACCCAGGCGTCCTGGGACCCGGTGCCCTCGGAGTAGTCGTCGTCGTAGTAGCGCTCGTCATCGTTGTCGTCGACGAGGCCGAGCCACGCACTCGCCTTGCGTACCGATCCCATGGACGCCTCCTCTCACAGCGGTCCTTCTTGCTTTCCGCATCCCTATGGTCATCCATGATGCGGACGGCGCGCCAAGTGGATAGACGCCGCGCGGGGGGTTTGTGACGGTACTGGTGCACAGCGGATCCGTCGAGAGTCCTTGTGCCCCAAGGGTCGCGACTCATACGGCTGCTGACTGTGAGTGAAATATGATTGTCGTTGGCGGACGGGTGATGCACGGTGCGTACGGGTGAACGCGTGACCTGATACGAGCTGACAGTCGGCCGATACGATGCCCCGGCTCAACGTCACCACGCATCACGGGGGATCGTCGTGTTCGGAATCGTCAGGCCGTGCGGCCATCGGCTGGGGGAGGGCCTCAAGGCCCAGTGGACGGCGCACTTGTGCGGACTCTGCCTGGCACTGCGTCGTGATCATGGACAGTTCGCCCGTATTGTGACGAACTACGACGGGCTTCTCCTATCGGTTCTGACAGAGGCTCAGGCGGGCCTGGCGGGCGGGTCCCGGCGCACGGCCGGCCCGTGCGCCCTGCGCGGGATGCGGACCGCGTCCGTCGCGCAGGGCGAGGGCGCGCGGCTGGCCGCCGCCGTCTCGCTGGTCCTCGCCTCCGCCAAGGTGCGCGACCATGTCGCCGACCGGGACGGGCTGCTGGCCCGCAGACCGGTGGCGGCGGCGGCGCGCCGGGTCGCGGCCGGCTGGGGGCGGGCCGGAGAACGCGGCGGATCGGCGGTCGGGTTCGACACCGGTGTCCTGCTGGACGCCGTCGACCGGCAGACCGGCATCGAGGCACTGGCCGGGTTCGGCACCCCGCTGCTGACGGTCACCGAGCCGACCGAGACCGCCACCGCGGCCGCCTTCGCGCACACCGCGGTGCTGGCGGGGCGGCCGGGCAACGCCGGCCCGCTCGCCGAGGCCGGCCGGCTCTTCGGGCGGCTCGCCCACCTGCTGGACGCCGTGGAGGACCGGGAGGCCGACGCGCTCTCGGGCGCCTGGAACCCGCTCACCGCGACCGGCACCTCCCTCACCGAGGCCCGCAGGCTCGCCGGGGACGCCCTGCATGGCATCCGGCTCGCCCTGCGGGAGGCAGAGTTCGCCGACGGCCGGCTCGCCCACCTGCTGCTCGTGCACGAACTCCGGCGCTCCGTGGACCGCGCCTTCGGCACGCTGCCGGCCTGCGCCGCGCACGGGTCCGCCGGGCAGGGACCCGCCGCGCACGGGCCGGTGTCCGGGCCCGACCCCTACGCGTCGTTCGGGCCGGGCGGGCCGCACCTGCCGCACAAGCCCAGGGTGCCGCGCGCCCTGCTGCCCGGGTGCGGGGCGTTCCTGCTGCTCTGCTGCACCTGCCGGATGTGCTGCGCCGAGGAGTACGAGGGCCCCTGGTCCCGGAAGAAGCGCGA
This sequence comes from Streptomyces sp. WI03-4A, assembly GCF_033792105.1. Classification (NCBI taxonomy): domain Bacteria; kingdom Bacillati; phylum Actinomycetota; class Actinomycetes; order Kitasatosporales; family Streptomycetaceae; genus Streptomyces; species Streptomyces sp. WI03-4A. Next base: position 89,619 of record NZ_JARAUO010000028.1, on the reverse strand, counting down.
GGGCTGCTGCCGGAACTGCGACTGCGACGGCTGTAGCGGGTGCGGCGGGTGTGACGGCTGCGCCGGCTGTGGTGACTGTTGTGAAGGGTGCGACTGCTGTGACTGCTGCTGCCCCTGCGACAGTTGCTGAGCGGACGGGACCTGGATCATCCGGAGGGACGAATTCCGGACATCCCCGGTGCGGGAGGGCGCGGGGCGGCGGTGTGAATACCAGCCGATCCGGCCTCCCGTCCGGAGAAGTCAAGGCCCCTGTGCGGGCGGACGGTTGAACGCTGCACGGCCGAAAGGCGCCCTTGTGCCGACCGGCCGTTCGGCCGAATACTCCCCCCAGCGCTTGTCAGGGGCATGAATATCCGGGGATTCCGGGCCGTCCCTGGCTGCGCCTCACGGGCCCCGACCCCACGCGGGCCCCCCGACTCTCCCTGGGAGGGAACGAAACGTGAGGATCAAGCGCACCACTCCCCGCAGCGGCACGGCGAGACGGACCCGGCTGATCGCCGTGGCGACCGGTTTCCTGGCCGCGGCCGCGTTCGCCGCCCCCACCGCGAACGCCGGCGAGGCCCACACGTTCAGCGCCACCCAGCTCACCAAGGCGAGCGACTCCGTCCTCGACGCCGACGTACCCGGCACGGCCTGGGCGGTGGACAGCAAGACCAACCGTGTCGTCGTCACCGTGGACAGCACGGTGTCCAAGGCCGAGATCGCCAGGATCAAGCGGCAGGCCGGCGCCGACTCGGGCGCGCTGACCATCAAGCACACCGCGGGCAAGTTCAACAAGCTGATCACCGGTGGCGACGCCATCTACGGCGGCTCCTACCGCTGCTCGCTTGGCTTCAACGTGCACAGCGGCAGCACGTACTACTTCCTGACCGCGGGACACTGCGGTGAGGTCGCCTCCACCTGGTACAGCAACTCCAACCACTCCACGGTGCTGGGCACCAACGTCGGCTACAGCTTCCCGGGCAACGACTTCGCGCTCGTGCGGTACACCAACTCCTCGATCGCGCACCCGAGCGCGGTCGGCAGCCAGACCATCAGCCGCGCGGCCACCCCGTCCGTGGGGACGACCGTCTACCGGCGCGGTTCCACCACCGGCACCCACAGCGGCCGGGTCACCGCGCTCAACGCCACGGTCAACTACGGCAGCGGTGACGTCGTCTCCGGCCTGATCCAGACCACGGTGTGCGCCGAGGGCGGCGACAGCGGCGGCCCGCTCTACTCCGGGTCCACGGCCTACGGCCTGACCTCGGGCGGCAGCGGCAACTGCTCCTCCGGCGGCACGACGTTCTTCCAGCCGGTCACCGAGGCGCTCAGCTACTACGGCGTGACCCTTCCCTGACGGGTACGGCTCCGGCGGGCCCCCGCACGCGCGACGCGTGCGGGGGCCCGCTTGTGTGCCGGTGTTTCCGCAGGTGGGGGGCGGTCGAGCGGATGTCGCACACTTGTTCGGGAATGGGGGTATGGTGGGCTTGGGAACAGATGTTCGAGAGTCGGACGGGGTTCGTGAGTCGTGGAGGTGTGTGTGCCGGGCTTCGCGCATCTGCACACCGTCTCCGGGTTCTCCCTGAGGTACGGCGCCTCCCACCCGGAGCGGCTGGCCGAGCGCGCCGGGGAGCGGGGGATGGGCGCCCTCGCCCTCACCGACCGTGACACCCTCGCCGGCGCGGTCCGGTTCGCCAAGGCCTGCGCCGGGACGGGGGTCCGCCCGCTGTTCGGCGTGAACCTGGCGGTGGCCGAGCCGGCGGCCCCCCGCCCTGAGCGCCGCCGCACCCCGGTGCGCGGCGGCGCCTTCGTGGACGAGTCGGCCCCCCGGGTGACCTTCCTCGCCCGGGACGGGGCTCGCGGCTGGGCCGACCTGTGCCGGCTCGTCACGGCGGCTCACAGGGCTGGGCCGGGCGGGGGTGCGGCTGCCGGGTCGGGCGGGGGCACGGCCGTCGGTCCTGGCGGGGGTGTGCCCGTGCTGCCCTGGGACGCCAACCACGGCGACGGCCTGACCGTGCTGCTCGGCCCCGGCTCCGAGGTGGGGCGCGCGCTGGCCGCGGGCCGGCCCGACCGCGCCGCGCGGCTGCTCGCCCCCTGGCGCGAGGTCTACGGCGGCGCGCTGCGCCTCGAGGCCGTCTGCCACGGCCGTGAGGGCACCGGCCCCGGCTCCCTGCGGCTGGCCGCCCGCACCGTCGGCTTCGCCGCCGAGCAGGGGGTCCGGCCGGTCCTCAGCAACGCCGTCCGGTACGCCGACCCCGGCCAGGGGCCGGTCGCCGACGTCCTGGACGCGGCCCGCCGGCTGGTGCCGATCGACCCCCGCAAGGAGCTGGACCCGGGCACGGCCTGGCTGAAGGACGCGCAGGCCATGCTGCGGGTCGCCGAGCGGGTGGTGGAGGCGGCCGGCTACCGGCGCGACACCGCCCGCCGGCTGCTGGAGCAGACCGCGGTCACGGCCGCGGAGTGCCTGGTCGACCCCGAGGACGACCTCGGCATCGGCACCGTCCACTTCCCCGAGCCGCACCTCGTCGGCGCCGGCCGCCGTACCGCCCAGCGGGCGCTCGCCTCCCGGGCGGCGGCGGGCATGGTGCGGCTGGGCTACGCCGGCCGCCGCGCGTACTGGGAGCGGATGCACCACGAGCTGGACATCATCGCCCACCACGGCTTCGCCTCCTACTTCCTCACGGTCGCCCAGGTGGTCGACGACGTACGGGAGATGGGGATCCGGGTGGCCGCCCGCGGCTCCGGCGCCGGCTCCCTCGTCAACCACCTCGTCGGCATCGCGCACGCCGACCCGGTCGAGCACGGGCTGCTGATGGAACGCTTCCTGTCCAAGGAGCGGGTGGTCCTGCCCGACATCGACATCGACGTGGAGTCCGCGCGCCGGCTGGAGGTCTACCGGGCGATCATCGGCCGGTTCGGCACCGAGCGGGTCGCCACCGTCTCCATGCCCGAGACCTACCGGGTCCGGCACGCCGTCCGGGACGTGGGGGCCGCCCTGTCCATGGACCCGGCCGAGATCGACCGGGTGGCCAAGTCCTTCCCGCACATCCGGGCCAGGGACGCCCGTGCGGCGCTGGAGGAACTGCCCGAACTGAAGGCGCTGGCGGGAGAGAAGGAGAGGTACGGCAGGCTCTGGGAACTGGTCGAGGCCCTCGACGCCCTGCCGCGCGGGGTCGCCATGCACCCGTGCGGGGTGCTCCTGTCCGACGCCTCCCTGCTCGCCCGTACGCCCGTGGTGCCGACCAGCGGCGAGGGCCTGCCGATGGCGCAGTTCGACAAGGAGGACGTGGAGGACCTCGGCCTGCTCAAGCTGGACGTGCTGGGCGTGCGGATGCAGTCGGCGATGGCGCACGCGGCCGCCGAGGTGGAGCGGGCCACGGGGGAGCGGATCGACCTGGACGCGGTGGCGCCGGGCGACCCGGCGACGTACCGGATGATCCAGTCGGCCGAGACGCTGGGCTGCTTCCAGATCGAGTCGCCGGGCCAGCGCGACCTGGTGGGCCGCCTGCAGCCGAGCACCTTCCACGACCTGGTGGTCGACATCTCCCTCTTCCGGCCGGGACCGGTCGCCGCCGACATGGTCCGGCCGTTCATCGAGGCGCGGCACGGGCGGGCGCCCGTGCGCTACCCGCACCCGGACCTGGAGGAGGCGCTGAAGGGCACGTACGGGGTCGTCGTCTTCCACGAGCAGGTCATCGACATCGTCGCCGTCATGACCGGCTGCGGGCGCGGCGAGGCGGACCGGATCCGGCGCGGGCTGTCCGACCCGGAGTCGCAGGGACGGATCAAGGTGTGGTTCGCCCAGCACGCGGCGGCGCACGGGTACGACGCGGAGACGATCCGGCGGACCTGGGAGATCGTCGAGGCCTTCGGCTCGTACGGCTTCTGCAAGGCGCACGCGGTCGCGTTCGCCGTGCCGACCTACCAGTCGGCCTGGCTGAAGGCCCACCACCCGGCCGCCTTCTACGCCGGGCTGCTCACGCACGACCCCGGGATGTACCCGAAGCGGCTGCTGCTCGCGGACGCGCGGCGGCGCGGGGTGCCCATCCTGCCGCTGGACGTGAACGTGTCCGGAGTGCATCACCGGATCGAACTGGTGTCCGAATCAGGGGTGTGGGGGCTGCGGCTCGCCCTCAGTGACGTGCACGGCATCAGCGAGGCCGAGGCCGGGCGGATCGCGGACGGACAGCCGTACGCCTCCCTGCTGGACTTCTGGGAGCGGGCCCGCCCGAGCCGTCCGCTGGCCGGGCGGCTGGCCCAGGTGGGCGCGCTGGACGCGTTCGGCGCCAACCGCCGTGACCTGCAACTGCACCTGACCGAGCTGCACCGGGGCGCCCGGGGCGGCGGCGGGGGCCAGCTCCCGCTTGCCGGGGGCCGGCAGACCGCCCCGGCCGGCCTGCCCGACCTGACCTCGGCGGAGCGGCTCAGCGCCGAGCTGGGCGTGCTCTCCATGGACGCCTCACGCCATCTGATGGACGACCACCGGGAGTTCCTCAAGGAGCTGGGCGTGCTGTCGGCGCGGCGGCTGCGCGAGGCCCGGCACGGGGAGACGGTGCTGGTCGCGGGCGCCAAGGCGGCCACCCAGACCCCGCCGATCCGGTCCGGCAAGCGGGTCATCTTCTCCACCCTGGACGACGGCACGGGCCTGGTCGACCTCGCCTTCTTCGACGACTCGCACGACGCCTGCGCCCACACGGTCTTCCACTCCTGGCTGCTGCTGGTGCGCGGGGTGGTGCAGCGGCGCGGCCCGCGCAGCCTGAGCGTGGTGGGCTCCGCCGCCTGGAACCTCGCCGAACTGCTCGAGGTGCGCCGCGCGGAAGGGCTCGACGGGGTCGCGGCCCGGCTGGCCGGGGCGCCCGGCGGCGGGCAGGACTCCGCGCAGAAGGACGGCGAGGGTCCGTCCCGGGCCCGGGTCGCCGGTTCGGACGGACTGCCCCGGCCCGCCGGTTCGGCGGCCCGCGACCCGATGCAGGACCGGACCATCCGCATGCCCACGGGGTACGAGATGCACCCCTGGGCCGATCTGCGCCCCGCGGGCGAAGGGCCCGCGGTGGGAAGGAAGTTGTGGCACCAGAGTCCGGGGAGCGCGGGATGACCATTCTCTGTGTACGTTTCCAGCAGCCGCGGCCGCACGAGGAGGCCCTGCCCGGACTGCTCGCGCTGCTGGAGGAGTTCACACCGGTCGTGGAGGCGCTGCCCCCGGACGGGGCGCTGGCCGATCTCCGGGGCGCCGAGCGGTACTTCGGGCGCGACGCCGTCGAGCTGGCCTCGGTGATCCGGGTCCGCGCCCTCGCGCTGCACGGCGTCGACTGCGTGATCGGCGCCGGTCCCGGCCCGATGCTGGCCCGGATCGCCCTGCGTGACGCCCGTCCCGGGGTGACCCGTGTGGTGCCCGGGGGACCGGACGCCGTCGCGGAGTTCCTGGCCGGCCGGTCCGTGTCCGTGCTGCCCGGCGTCGGGGCGGCGACCGCCCGCACCCTGTGCGAGTACGGCCTGGACACCCTGGGGCTGGTAGCCGCCGCGCCGCTGTCCACGCTCCAGCGGCTGATCGGCGCGAGGGCGGGCCGTGAACTGCGGGAGAAGGCCGCCGGCGTCGACCGCGGCCGGGTCGTGCCGAACGCCGGTTCCCTGCCCCGGGCGTTCGGCCGAGCCCGGGCGGGTGCCTCCCTGCCGGCGGCCGAACGCCCCTTCGGGCTCGACGAGCTGGACCCCGACCGGCACCGCAGGGCGCTGCTGTCGGCGGCCGAGGAGATCGGCGCCCGGCTGCGCGCGGTGGCGAAGGTGTGCCGCACCCTGACGCTCACCGTGCGCTACGCCGACCGCTCCTCGACCACCCGCAGCCGCACCCTGAGGGAGCCGACCGCGCACTCGGCGGCCCTGACGAGGACGGCCTACGACCTGTACGGGGCGCTCGGCCTCCAGCGCGCCCGGGTCCGGGCGCTCGCTCTGCGCGCCGAGGGCCTGGTCCCCGCCGACCAGGCCTCCCACCAGCTCACCTTCGACCCGGTGGACGAGAAGGTCCGCCGCATCGAGGAGGTCGCCGACCGGGCCCGCGCGAAGTTCGGGCCGCGGGCGGTGATGCCGGGGACGCTGGCGGCGTGATCCGCCCGCGCCCGGCTCAGTTGGCCCACGGCGGTGTGATGCGCGTGCCGTCGGCCAGCAGCGCCTCCAGGCCGACCGAGGTGGTGACCCAGGAGATCGCGGTGTGGTCGGTCGGGTTCTCGACGGTCAGGGCCGCACCTGCGTTGACGATCACGGTGTCGCCGGCGGAGATCCGCTCGGTGTGCCCGTCGAGGCCGATCAGCAGTTCGCCGACGAGCAGGTGGAAGATCTCCTCCCGGCTCACGGTGTGAGCGGGCGCCTTGGTGCCGGGCGGGATCTCCCCGCGCCAGGCGCAGAGTTCCCTGCTGCCGGTGAGCGGGGTGGCGTAGGAGACGAAGCGGGCGCCGTGGATCTCGTGGGTCACGGCCTCGGACGAACGGATGACGGGCAAGGGGACTCCTCGGAGGTAGTAGTCAAGTTGCTTGACTATATGGTCAAGCTGCTTGACCGATTCGTCAAGAGTGTTTCAATGCGTACGTGCAGAACTCCGAAGCCATGGCCCTGTCCGCCGCCCTGCTCGCCGTCGCGGGCGACCTCACGCAACGCATCAACGACGGCGTCGTGGCGCGCGGCTTCACGGACGTCAGGCCCGCCCACGGCTTCGCCTTCGCGCGGCTCGCGCCGGACGGCGCCACCGTCACCGACCTCGCCGTCCACCTCGGGGTGACCAAGCAGGCGGCGAGCCAACTGGTCGACGAGATCGTGCGCAAGGGGTACGCCGAGCGGCGGCCGCACCCCGCCGACGCGCGGGCCCGTCTCGTCGTGCTCACCGGGCGGGGTTGGGAGTGCACCCGGGCGGCCGAGGCGGCGGCCGCCGAGGTCGTGGGGGGATGGGTCGAACTGCTGGGTGAGGGTGAAGTGCGCGTGTTGCGGGAGCGCCTGCTGCGGCTCGCGCCCTACGGTCCGGTCAGGCCTGCCTGGTGACGGTCCGTCAGTGGTCGAAGGGCATTCCGGTTATCACTGGAAGTTTTTACTGACGCGTAACTTCACACCTGGGCTACTCGCCCGTAACTTGACGAGTGAACAGCATCCTCGTGATCCGGATCACAGGGTTAGGCCGTCGCACCTCCCCTTGAGCCGCAAGGAGATCACCCGATGCTGCCCTGGAAGCGAGTGCTCAGACCCCTCACCGCGCTGCTCCTGACCGCCGCAGTCGCCGCTGTGCCCGCCGCCACCGCCCACGCCTCCACCGCCACCGCCACCGCCACAAGCAGCGGTTGGAACGACTACGCCTGCAAGCCCTCCGCCGCCCATCCCCGCCCGGTCGTCCTGGTGCACGGCACCCTGGGCAACTCCATCGACAACTGGCTGTCCCTGGCCCCGTATCTGAAGACCCGCGGATACTGCGTCTACTCCGTCGACTACGGCCAGCTGCCGGGCGTCCCGCTCTTCCACGGCCTCGGCCCCATCGACAAGTCGGCCCAGCAGCTCTCCGACTTCGTCGACCAGGTGCTCTCCGCCACCGGAGCCGCCAAGGCCGACCTGGTCGGCCACTCCCAGGGCGGCATGATGCCCCGCTACTACCTGAAGTTCCTCGGCGGTGCCGCCAAGGTGAACGCCCTCGTCGGCCTCGCCCCCGACAACCACGGCACCGACCTCGACGGCCTCACCCACCTGCTGCCGTACTTCCCCGGCGCCGGCGACCTGATCAAGGCCACCACCCCCGGCCTCGCCGACCAGATCACCGGCTCCGCGTTCCTGACCAAGCTCAACGAGGGCGGCGACACCGTCCCCGGAGTGCACTACACGGTCATCGCCACCAGGTACGACGAGGTGGCCACCCCCTGGCGCAGCCAGTACCTGAGCGGCGGGGACGTCCACAACGTCCTGCTCCAGGACCTGTGTCCGCTCGACCTGTCCGAGCACGTGGCGATCGGCCTCTTCGACCGGATCGCCTTCCACGAGGTGGCCAACGCGCTAGACCCGGCCCACGCGACCGCCACCACCTGCGCCTCGGCCTTCAGCTGAGCCGCCGCCGGGGCCTGTCCGGCCTGAGCCGCCGGACAGGCCCCGGAACGCTGCCGGGCGGGGTTCAGCGGCGACGGCCGCCGGGCGCCGCCCGCCGCCGCACCGAGAGGAACAGCGCGGCCGAGCCGAGCGCCAGCGCCGCCGCACCGCCGACGGCGACGTAGGAGGTCCCGGCCGAGGCCCCGGTCTCGGCCAGGTTCCGCGAAGTCCCTTGAGCATTCAGCCTGTTGACGGAGCCGGCCGCCGCAGCCGTGGTGGCCGGCTCCGAAGCGGGCTTCGCCGCGGGCCTCGTGCCGGACGGCCGAGCGGACCTCGTGGCGGTCGGCTCCGCGGACGTGCTCGCGTCGTCGTCCCCGTGCCCGTGGTGCTCGACCGTCGACCTGCCGGCGCCGTCCTCGATCTGCTCGTCGGAGGGCGCGGAGGCGCTCGGCGCCGGGGCCGTGCCGCCGCTGCCGCCGCCGAAGTCCACGTCGGAGCAGGAGTAGAAGGCCTCCGGACTGTCCGAGCGCTGCCAGACCGCGTACAGCAACTGCCGCCCCGTGCGTGCCGGAAGGGTGCCCGAGAAGGTGTAGAAGCCGCCCGAGGCGGCCGGGTCGGTGGCCGTCGCCACCGGGTGCGCCAGGTCCAGCCCGGACCAGGCCAGCGGCTTGGCGGGGGAGTAGCCCGGCTTGGTCAGATAGACCTTGAAGGTGCCCTTGTGCGGGGCCGTCACGCGGTACTTGAACGTGTACGACCCGCCGCGCACGCGCGTCGCCGGCCAGTCGGGGCGGGCCAGGTCGAGGCCCTTGAACTCCTCGTTGCCGGCGCTGCACAGCTTCCCGTCCGGTATCAGCTCCCGGTGCCGCCCGGCGGCGTCGCCGATCCGGATGCCGTTCCAGTCGTACAGCGCCTGCGTGCCGCCGGCCGCCACCGCCGCCTCGCAGGCCGACGACCGGGGGCTCTCCGGGCCCTCCGCGTAGCACTGCGACACCCGGCTGACCGGATCGCCCATCGTGCCGTGCGCGGACGCGGGCGCGGACGCCAGGGCGGTCAGCGCGAGCGGGGCGAGACCGGCGACGGCCGCGGCGGCGGCCCTGCGGTGCGCGGGCACGCGGAGTGCGGGCATGCGGAACTCCTCGGAAAGCGGTGCTCTGGGGGACGGATCCCGTGGGGTGATCAGAAGCTAGCCCCGGGAAGCCGTGAAATCGCCCGCTCACGGCGGACGGAGGAGATCCTTATGGTCGGCTTAAGGACGTGCTCAGGCTGCGCTCAGGTAGATAGCGTTCCCGGTATGACGAACGACCTCAGCGAGCGGGCCCGGCCGGCCGTCGCGGCCGACGTGCCGGCCGTGCGGGACGTGACCGACGCGGCCTACCGGCACTACATCGAGCGCATCGGCGTGGTGCCGCAGCCCATGGAGGCCGACCACGCGGCGGACGTGGCCGCCGGGAAGGTGTTCGTCACCGGAGAGCCCGTCGTCGGGCTCGTCGTGGTCGAGGCGTTCCCCGACCACCTCTTCCTGGACAGCATCGCCGTCCGCCCCGACGCCCATGGACGGGGCGTGGGGCGGCTTCTGCTGCGCTTCGTCGACGCGCACGCGCGTGCGCTGCGTCTCGGCGAGGTCCGGCTCTACACCAACGCGCTCATGTGGGAGAACCAGCGGATCTATCCGAGGTACGGCTACGAGGTCGTCGAACGCCGTGTCGAGGGACCCTACGACCGGATCCACTACCGCAAACGGCTCGCCTGACGGCCCCGCAGCTCAGCCGTCGGGCCACCAGGTGCGTGCGACGTCCCTGCGCACCTCCGGGCGCCCCGCCGGGCGCTCCTCCGTCTCTTCACGGAGCCGGCGGCTGTCCGTCCTCTTCAGGGGCTTCTGCACGGTCACACGGCGCATGGCTGCCTCCTTCACCTACCGAGTTCCGCGTGGTCACGGTGGTAGACGCTTTCCGGGAGAGTTGCTCATCGGCGCGGGTCTGTCAGTGGCGGCTGTCACGTCGGGACTGTCAGTGGCGGGTGTCACTGTGGGGCCATGACGAACCAACGTGAACGGACGGTCGCGGTGGGTGCCGACGTGGACTGGGACGCGGCCGCCGCCGCGTTCGACGACGAGCCGGACCACGGCCTGCGCGCACCCGAGGTCCGGGCCGCCTGGGCCGCCCGGTTGCGGTCGTGGCTGCCCGCGTACCCCTGCGACGTCCTCGACCTCGGTTGCGGCACCGGCAGCCTGTCGCTCCTCGCGGCCGCACAGGGACACCGGGTGACCGCCGTCGACAGCTCGCCGGCCATGGTCGCGCTGGCCCGCGCCAAGCTCGCCGGACAGGACGCGGAGGTCCTGCGCGGTGAGGCCGCCGCCCCGCCGGTGACGGAGGGACGGCACGACGTCGTCCTGGTCCGGCACGTGCTGTGGACGCTGCCCGAGCCCGCACGCGTCCTGCGCCACTGGCGGACGCTGCTGCGCCCCGGAGGCCGGTTCGTGCTGGTCGAGGGCGTGTGGGGGACGCTCAGCCCGGTCGGCATACCCGCCGCCCGGCTCACCGAGCTCCTGGAGCCGGTCGCCCGGCGGGTGCGCGTGGAGCGACTGTCCGACGACCCCCTGCTGTGGGGGAAGACGGTGGACGACGAGCGGTACGCGGTGGTGGCGACCGTGTAGCCGGACGGATGCCGGGCGGGGTGTGGCCGGCCGGAGGGACGAGCGGGCGGGGCGGCAGGGGCCGGGCGCCGGCGGCCTCAGGTCAGCAGGTCCTCGAAGCCGCCCTCGCGGGCCAGCGCCTCCAGCTCGTCCAGGGCCGCGACGGCGGCCGCCGCGGCCCGCGGGTCGGTCTCGGCGAGACCGCTCTCGGCGAACTCGTCCTCGTCCAGCCGCCGCACGTCCGCGCCGTCGGCGGAGCGCCACAGGTCCAGGTCGAGGTCCTCCACCACCAGCGTGCCGCCGGACAGGGCCGCCGGACGGGTGATGTCGCAGTACCAGCCCTTGACCGTGCCGTCCCCGGCCCGGACCTCCTTCACCGAGTACCAGCGGTCCCGCCAGTAGTGCTCGGTGAACACGTCGCCCGGCTCGAAGCGCACGAAGCCGAAGTCGCGCACGCCCCCGCCCGCCCACGGAGCGCGGACGAGGACGTGGACGCCGTCGTCGCGCAGCAGCTCCGCCGTGTAACTGATCTTCGTACGGCCGCCCTTGACCAGCACGACCTCCACCCGGGTCGCCGGTTCAGCCGAGTTCGCGGACATGGCGCACCTCCGTGGCGCAGATCTCGTACCCGAGCCACTTGTTGATCGCGATCATGGGGTCGTTCCCGGCGTCGTTGCCGGTGAAGGCCTCGGTGATGCCGGCGGCACGGGCCCGGTACAGGGAGTGCACCTTGGCCAGCTTGGCCAGGCCGCGGCCGCGGTAGGGCCGGGCGGTGCCGGTCATCGACGTGGAGTAGCGGGTGGCGCCGTCGGTGCAGGCCATGCTGAGCGCGACGGGACGGCCGTCGACGACCGCCAGCACGGTCAGTTCGTGGTCCAGGAGCGGATGCCGCCAGGTCTCCGCCAGCCAGGCCTCGTAGTCCGTCAGCTCCACGGGCACCATGCCGGGCTCGTCCGACACCGTCTCCGCCTCCAGCTCGAACACCGGACGCGGATCGTCGGCGAAGTCGGCGGCCGTGCGCAGCTCGACGCCCGGCGGGATTTCCGGGCGCGGCGGCAGTGCGCGGTGTGCGAGGTCGAGGCGGAGGAAGTGGGCGGGGCGGGCCCCCGTGTAGCCGTGCCGCTCGGCGAAGGCGCGGTTGGCGGGCTCGTCGAGGACCCAGGTGTACAGCTTCGTCGCGCCGACGGTGGCGAGGTGCTCCTCGCCCACCCGGGTCAGCAGCCGGCCTGCGCCCCGGCCGACCCGGTCCGGGCGCACGTAGACGTTGAGGAACCCCTGGCCCGGCTCCGCGGCGTCGTGCGCCAGGGACGCCCCGGCCGCGCCGATCACCTCGCCGTCCTCGATCGCGACGAGGGTGCGGAGGTGGGCGTCCGGATGGCTGTGGGTGCCGAGGTGACGGACCGACTCGGCGGTGAACAGGATGTACGGCAGGGCGAGTTGCCGGACCCGGGCGTAGCCCTCGGTGTCGGCCGGGGCGTCGGGGTCGAGATCACGCACGATCACGGTCATGAGGAGGCACCGTACGGGCAGACATGCCGGGGTGCCTCTCATTTTCTCCCGGGTGCGGGACAATCGGCCCTGTGAGCCTGAAGATCCGTATCGATGACAGCGCGCCCCCGTACGAGCAGGTGCGGGCGCAGATCTCCGAGCAGGCGCGGTCCGGCGTGCTGCCGGTGGGCTACCGGCTGCCGACCGTGCGGGGGCTGGCGGAGTCGCTGGGGCTCGCGGTGAACACGGTGGCCAAGGCGTACCGCGCCCTGGAGGGCGACGGCGTGATCGAGACCCGCGGGCGCAACGGGACGTTCGTGGCCGCCGCCGGCTCGGCCGCCGAGCGCGAGGCCTCGCTGGCCGCCCAGGCGTACGTGGAACGGGTGCGGCGGCTCGGTCTCGGTGAGCCGGAGGCGCTGGCCGCGGTACGGGACGCCCTGCGGGCAGCCTACGAAGCCCACTGAACGCCGCCCGGCAGCCGCCACCCGCCCTAGCCGTGGCGGGCCGGTTCCGGTGTGTGGGTCGGTGTGCGGGTCACCGTGCGGCCCGCCCGGCGGGCCGCCCTCGCGAAGGTCACCGCGTCGGCCACCGCCGCTCCGCCGGGATCGTTGTTGAAGTACGCGTACACGTCCGCCGTGTCCGGCCACGTCGTCGCCACGCGGTCCACCCACGTCTCCAGGGACCGTCTGCCGTAGCGCGGCCACGGCTGGGCGCGCCCCTGGTGGAAGCGCACGTACCCCCAGTCGGCGGTCCGCCACAGCGGGCTCACCGGCCGGGCCAGGACGTCCGCCCAGCACAGCGCCGCGCCCCGCGCCTCCAGGACCGCCCGCACCTGAGGTGTCCACCAGGAGTCGTGGCGCGGCTCGACCGCGACCCGGGTGCCCCGCGGGAAGCGGGCGAGGCAGTCGTCGAGCAGGGCCGCGTCCGCGCGCAGGTTCGGCGGGAGCTGGAGGAGCACCGGGCCGAGACGGTCGCCGAGGCCCGCCGCGTGGGTCATCAGGCGGTCCACCGGTTCCCCGGGCTCCTTCAGCCGCTTGATGTGGGTCAGATAGCGGCTGGCCTTGACCGCGACCACGAAGTCCGGCGGCACCCGGCCCCGCCAGGCCGCGAAGTTCTCCCGGGACGGCAGCCGGTAGAACGCGTTGTTGATCTCCACCGTCGCGAACAGCCGTGTGTACTCCTCGAGCCACAGCCGCGTCGGGACGCCCGCCGGGTAGACGACGTCCCGCCAGTCCTTGTACTGCCACCCCGAGGTGCCGACGAACAAGGTCATGACACCATCAAAGCACTACAGGTACAGCCCCGCGTCCGCTCCGTCCCGCGCCCCCGGCACCGACGTGGGCGTGGTGCCCCGGCGCAGCGCGAACAGCTCGGCGAGCGTCGCGCCGTCCCGGCCGACGGCGTCCCCGTGCCCCTCGGCCTCGGCGCCCAGCCAGGTCATCGCCTCCCGGCGGGTCAGCGGTCCCACCTCGATACGCGCCAGACAGCGGCCGGGCCTGACCACGGCCGGGTGCAGCCGCTCCAGGTCCTCGTTGGTGGTGACGCCCACCAGCACGTTGCGCCCCTGGCCGAGCAGGCCGTCGGTGAGGTTGAGCAGCCGGGACAGGGCCTGGCCCGCGGTGTGCTTGGCCTCGCCGCGGATCAACTCGTCGCAGTCCTCCAGCAGCAGCAGGCGCCAGCGGCCCTTGCCCGTGCTGTCGTCCTCGCCGATCGCGATGTCCATCAGGTAGCCGACGTCGGAGAAGAGCCGCTCCGGGTCCAGCACGCAGTCCACCTGGCACCAGTCTCGCCAGGAGCGGGCGAGCGTGCGCAGCGCCGAGGTCTTGCCGGTGCCCGGCGGGCCGTGCAGCAGGAGCAGGCGGCCCGCGATGTCCTCGGGGGTCGTCTTCATCAGGCGGTCCATCGCGTCCGCCACCGGCGCCGTGTAGTTGGGCCGGACCTCCTCCCAGGTGCCCGCCGAGATCTGCCGGGTGGTGCGGTGCGGTCCGCGCCGCGGGGAGACGTACCAGAAGCCCATGGTGACGTTCTCCGGCTGCGGTTCCGGCTCGTCGGCCGCGCCGTCCGTGGCCTGGTCGAGGACGGTCTTGGCCAGCTCGGCGGTGGTCGCGGTGACCGTGACGTCCGCGCCGCGGTTCCAGCGCGAGACCAGCAGGGTCCAGCCCTCGCCCTCGGCGAGGGTCGCGCTGCGGTCTTCGTCGCGGGCCACCCGCAGCACCCGGGCGCCGTCCGGGAGCAGGGTGGCACCGGAGCGCACCCGGTCGATGTTCGCCGCGTGCGAGTACGGCTGCTCGCCCGTCGCGAAGCGGCCGAGGAACAGCGCGTCGACGACGTCGGACGGCGAGTCGGAGTCGTCGACGTGGAGCCGGATCGGCAGAGCGTCGTGTGGGTTAGCAGACATGCCGCCATGATCCGCCACCGATGCCCCCCGCGCACGGCATTTCCGCCGCTTGTTCCGGGTGTTCCCAAGACCTGCCCCGTATGTGCCGTACGCCGTTACTGTTGTCCTTGATGGGACGTCATGGGTGGTATACGGGGGCTCGGCGGTGGCGGCTCACCGCTCTGCTCGGGGTCGGGGCGGCCGCGCTCGCCCTGGTGGTGACCCTGCTCAACACGCTGCCCGGGAGCGGCCCGAGCACCGCAGGCACCTCGCGCGACGGCGACAAGGTGCACGGCACCCCGGCCACCCCGCCCGGGCCCCCGCGGCCCGAGGTGGGCTGGGGCTTCACCCACACCCAGTACAGCGCCGACGACGGCAGCGGCACGGCCGTCGGCCGGGTCGAGCGACTGCTCGCCGGGGACGGCGGGCTGCCGCAGGACCAGGCGCTGATGGGCTGGGGCGCCGACAACCCCGAGCCGGTGAAAGGCCGTTACGACTTCGGGGCGATGGACCGCCGGATCGACTTCATCCGTCGCTCGGGCGGCACCCCGGTGGTCACGCTGTGCTGCTCGCCGGACTGGATGAAGGGCGGCAGGCCCGGCGTCGGCAACACCGACTGGAGCCGGTCCGCGCTGGAGACCGCGCCGACACCGGACCACTACCAGGACTTCGCCGACCTGGCCGCGACCGTCGCCAGGCGCTATCCCGACGTACGCCACTTCGTCGTCTGGAACGAGTTCAAGGGCTTCTGGAACAACGCCCGCGGCCGCTGGGACTACGAGGGCTACACGACGATGTACAACCTCGTCTACCGGGCGCTGAAGAAGGTCGACAAGGACATCATGGTCGGCGGCCCCTACCTGGTCATGGACAGTCTGGACCCGCGCGACGGGAACGCCTCGGACGCGCTGAAGGGCCCCTGGGGCGCCATGGACCGGCGGGTCCTCGACGCCTTCCGCTACTGGAACGCCCACCGGGCCGGAGCCGACTTCGTGGTCGTCGACGGCTCCAGCTACACCAACGACGACGAGCTGCTGCCGGACGAGTTCGCCGCCACCGCCAAGTTCACCGCGGTCGGCGACTGGGTACGGCGGCAGACCCACGGCCTTCCCCTGTGGTGGGCCGAGTACTACGTGGAGCCCGCCGACGGCAAGGGCGAGCGCACCGGCTGGTCCGAGGCCCACCGCCTCGCCGTGCACGCCGCCGGGCTGATCGCCATGGCCGAGGGCGGCGCGTCCTCCGGCTTCTACTGGAACCCGGAGGAGGCCAGGGGCACCGACTGCCCCGGCTGCCTGTGGACGCCCACGGCCGGCGCCGGCGGGGGACGCGAACTGCCCATGTACGCCCTGCTGTCACGGTTCGGCGAGGCGTTCGGACCGGGCACCCGCTACGAGACGGTGTCCGTCGCCCCGGACGACGTGCCCAATGTCCGCGTCCTCGCCGACCGCGAGCGGGTGCTGGTGGTCAACACCCTCGGCCGCACGATCAGCGCCCGGGTCGACGGAAAGCGGTTCGACCTGCACGCGTACGAGGTGAAGTGGCTCGACCGCTGAGCCCTTCCCCCCGCACCCGTCACTTCATGGTCAGGAACCGCTGCACCAGCGAGGCCAGCAGCAGCGCGAGCAGCGGCAGCGAGAACCAGAAACTGCCCTGCAGCCAGCGCAGTCGCCGCACCCCCGGCCGCAGCGCGACCCGGACCACCTCGCGGGCGGTGAGCAGCAGGATCAGGGCGACGGCGGCCAGCGCGCCCGCCACCGACCAGGGCGTCCACGTCACCTGCGGCCCGACGGGCCCCGGGTCGGGCGCCGGCACCCGGCCCGCCGGCCGCTCGCGCATCGCGTACACCGTGACGTCGCCGTCGACCAGGACGCGCGTCAGCTCCCGCCGTTCGTCCAGGTGCCGGACCAGCCGGGCCTTCCAGGTCCGCGCGTAGCCCGCGTCCAGCTCCAGATAGGTCACCTGGCTCTCGTTGACCATCAGGTACGAGTTCGGTCCCGCGTCCCTGAGCGCCTTGACCAGGCCGGACACCAGCCCCGGGTCGACCGGTGCCTGTGTCGGCACGTAGTTCACCCGCTCCATGTCCCGCGCGCCCCACGGCAGCGCCGGGGTCACGTCGTTGACCGGGTCCTGGGTCAGCCACAGCAGCCGTACGGTCGGCCGGTCGTGGGCGTACACCCAGTCCATGGCCGTGACCTCGCCGGGCCGGGTCCGCTCGAACGGCTCGTTGCCCCACCGGGCCACCAGGAAGCCACCCATCAGCAGCAGCCCCGCCAGCAGCGCGGCCACCGGGGCGAGGCTGATCCGGTTCTTCGTCCGCTCCCCGGCGGTGACACCGGCGCGCGGGAACAGCGCGAGGGCGCCGAGCAGCGCCGCGCCCGGCACCGCGAACATGAAGACGCGCAGCGCCATCTCACCGCCGTACGACTGCATGCCGAAGCCCAGGAACGGCACGAAGGTCAGCACCAGCAGCGACCGCTCGCGGTACCGGTGGGAGCGTCTGCGCCACCAGCCGCAAGCGGCGAACGCCAGCACCGAACCGGCCAGCAGCACCCGGGTGTACAGGACCAGCTTGTGGGTCGAACTCCCGCCCTGGATACGGCCGGAGACGGACGTCGACACGTTGCTGCCGACCCCGCCGACCCCGCCGAACAGGTCGTCGAAGTGGCCGGACCAGTACGGCTCGGCCATGAAGCCGACCCAGGCCGCCACCAGCACCGCGAACAGGATGGGCAGCCCGCGCAGCTCCGACCGGCCGGCCAGCACCAGGGCCGTGAGCACACCGAGCATCACGAACGGGGTGAGCTGGTGGGCCGGGACGCTCGCCGCGTACAGGCCGATCAGCACCAGCAGCAGCACGGCGCGCTGGCGCCGGCCGGCCGGCGCCACCTCGGCCTCGCCGGGGCGGCGTACGGACCAGATCACCCGCGGGGCGCGGAACCAGACCAGCAGGACGGCGACGAAGACGAGGTACAGCAGGTAGGTGAAGCCCTGCGGGGAGAAGTAGTCCTGGCCGACCCAGCCGCTCAGCACGAAGAGCCAGACACCGGTCCACTTCGCCCGCCAGCTCGCCCGCAGCGACCGCGTCAGCAGGACCATCGGGGCCAGATAGGCGAGCTGGACGGCCGTGGGCCACCAGCGGATGATCTCCGTGAAGTCGCCGATCCCGCACGCCCGGCCGACGAACGCGGCCGCCGCGAAGAAGCCGGGCCAGCTCCAGCGGGCGTCCAGGTCGGGCACGGCGGACCCGGTGCGGTCGATGTAGTCGATGAAACCCAGGTGCTGCCACGCCGTCGCGAACCGCGGCTCGGTCTCCAGCACGGCCGGCAGCGCGTGCAGGGACACCACCGTCGCCAACAGGGTGACCAGGAGCAGCGCCCGGTGCTCGCGGCGCAGCCAGAGCAGCGAGGCGAACACCGTGACCAGCAGCGCGGCCCCCACCAGGGTGGGCAGCGGCAGCACGGAGACCAGGCCGAGCCCGCCCATCCCGTCGAGGTCGCCTTCACCGAGTCGCAGCGCCGGCACCCAGTACAGCAGCAGCGCCGCGACCAGCAGACAGCCGAGGACCACTCCGGAACGGGTGGGCGCGACCCGCTCGCGCGGTGCGGCCGGCACGGGCGGAGTCGGCTCGTCGGGCACGGCGTCGCCGTCCGCGAAGCCGGTGACCGCCGCAGGCTCGAACGCCGCGTAGACGTCCTCCGACGGCGCGTCGGAGCGTTCGGCCGCTGCCTCCGCCTCGCGGAACAGGGCGTCGGACTCGTGGAACGGTGCGTCTGCCTCGCCGAACGGCCCGTCGGACTTCTCGAACAGCGCGTCGACTCCGCTGAACGGCGCGTCGGAGTCCTCCTCCGCCTTCCGCAGGAGGGCCGCCTCGGCCGGGCCCAGAGAGGCCTCGGTGCCCGGTTCCGGCTCCTCGGCCGGGCGGGGCACGGGTACCCCGGCCGGTGGGGTGCCGGGGCCCGGGCGGACGTCGGGGCGGCGCTCGACGTGGTCGAAGTCGACGTGGATGCCGAGGGCGAGGGTGTCGTTCTCCAGCGCCCAGCCCGGGCTGTGCCGGTGCGTGGGGGAGTCGGCCGGGAGGCCGGGGGCGTCCCCGCGCGGGCGGCCGGCCGTGCGCGGCCGGGGGCGGGAGGGCTCCCCGAGGTCGGCGAGGTCGCCGTCCGGTGCCGCGGTGTCCGGCACGGGGGCGGGAGCCGCCCGGACCGTCCGCCACAGTCTCGGCGCCGCGAGCGCCACGATCACGGTCAGGCTGGAGATCTCGGCGACGCCCGCGCCGGTCAGCCCCATCCGCGGCAGCAGCAGCAGGGTCAGGCCGAGCACCAGCACGCACAACAGGCCCTGCAGCCAGGCGAGTCCGGCGGTCCGGCTCTGCGCGCGCAGCACCGCGAAGTGCGTCTCCATCACGACCCGCAGCACCGCGCCGACCGCGAACCAGCGCAGCAGCGGGGTCGCCGCGTCCGCGTAGCCGTCGCCGAAGACGCCCAGGATCCAGGGCGCGCCGACGAACAGCGCGCCCGCGATCGGCAGCATGATCCGGGCCATCCGCCGCAGCGCGGCGCGGGTGTCGGCGGCGAGCCGCCCCGGATCGTGCGCGCCCTCGACCGTCAGCGACGCGCCCATGTTGATGGCGAGCAGGTTGGTCGTGCCGCCGATGGTGGTGGTGATGTAGAAGTACGCGTTGTCCTCGGCGCTGACCTGCGAGGCGATGATCACCGGGACCAGGTAGACCACGGCGAGCGAGAACAGGGACCCGGTGTAGTCCCCGGCCAGGAACCTGCCGATCTCGCGCAGCGCCGGCGGCTCGGCGTGGCCCTCGGTCGACCGGACGTGCCGGGGCACCAGCCGCCGGAACACCAGCCAGCCCAGCGGCACCACCGAGGTGGCGATCGCGGCGACCCAGGACACGAAGACGCCCGTGGTCGGGACGGCCACGGCGAACGCGACGAGGAGCCCGAGCTTCACGGCCGAGAACAGGGTGTTGCCGACCGGCACCCAGGGCGCGCTGCGCAGCCCGGTCAGCACACCGTCCTGGAGGGTGAGCAGGTTCCAGGCGACGACGGCCGCGACGAAGCCCAGCCCGTTCACCGGCCCGTGCAGGAAGCGGTACGACGGCCCCCACGCGCCCAGGGTCATCAGGAACACCCCGGCGGCGAGCGCCACCACCAGTGAACTGCCCGCGTAGGTACGGAAGATGAGCCGGCCGGTGCGCCGCCCCGACACCGGGATGAAGCGGGCCAGCGCGCCGGTCAGGGTCACCGCGGTCAGCCCGGCGAGCAGCTTCATCGCGGCGATGGCCGCGGATCCCTGGCCGACCGCGGACTCGGAGTAGTAGCGGGCCGCGGCCAGCCAGAAGCCGAGCCCGAGGACGGCGGAGATGCCGGTGTTGAGCATCAGCGCGTAGGCGTTGCGGAACAGGGGGCTGCCGCCGGCCGGGCGGCCCGCCCCGGGCAGGCGCAGTCGGCGTCCGGGCCGTTCGGGCGCCTGGGTCCCGGGCGGCGCGGTCTCGGTGGTGGTGGTCGTGTCAGACACGGGAGCTGATGGCCTTCCGGCGGACCTGGCGTGCTCTTCGGACGAGTGCGTAGCCCTTGGTGAGGGCGCGGTCCCTGGCGAAGTTCCGGGCGATCGCACGGCCCTGGAGCAGCCGTTCGAACTCCTCGACGCCCGTGGTGCGGCGCACGGTGACGCGCCGCAGGGCGTAGGGGCCCTGCCGGCGGCGGGCGAGCCCGTTGCCGACGGCCAGTGCCTGGCCGTACCCCGCCGCGCGCACGGCCTGCCGCACCCGGCGGCTGGAGTAGCCGTAGGGGTAGGCGAACGACACCGGACGCGTGCCGAGTTCCGTGGTGAGGACGTCCGTGCTGTGCCGCAGTTCCGCGCGCAGCGCCGCGTCGTCGAGCTGGTCGAGCTGCGGGTGGGTGTGGCTGTGGCCGCCGATCTCGACGCCGGTGTCCGCGAGGTCGCGCACCTGCGGCCAGTCCAGCATGGTGTCCAGGCCGCCGCCGGTGTCGTACGCGCCCTTGATCCAGCCGGTGGAGACGAACAGCGTGGCCGGGAAGGCGTGCCGGGCGAGCACGGGCAGGGCGTGCCGGTGGACGCCCTCGTAGCCGTCGTCGAAGGTGATCAGCACCGGCCGGGCGGGCAGCGGTCCGCCGCGGCGCCAGTGCGCCGCGAGGCCGGCGGTGGTCACCGGGGTCAGCCCGAGGTCCCCGATGAGCGCCATCTGCTCGGCGAACGCCTCGGGAGCGACCGACAGGTCCCGGGTGGCGTCGTTGGGCGCGCTCGCCACCGCGTGGTACATGAGGATCGGCACGGGTGCGTCGGTCATGGGCGTTCCCCCTCGATCCGTACGACGGAGAACGTGGTCCCGCCCCGCCGGGCGCGCACCCGTCCCACCACGTAGCCGCTCGCCGCCGTCAGCACCCCGGCGACGATCGCGCCTGCGCGTCCCGCGCCGCCCCGCCGGGCGAGCAGCGCGTCCCTGAGGCCCCGGGCGACGCCCGCGGGCAGCACCCGGGTGGTGTACCGGCGTTCGGACTCCAGCCCCTTGCCGGCGCCGACGCTCCGCGCAACCAGGGCCTTCGACAGGCCCTCCGCGTAGGTGCGGGTGCGGAAGTAGGCGAAGCGTTCCCGGGGTCCGGGCACCCGGTGGTGGATCACCGCGCGGTCGTCGATGAGCAGCAGCGCGTCGGGGCGGACCCGGGTGAGGCGGATGCACAGCTCCGTCTCCTCGCAGCCCAGCGGGCGCCGGTCGCCGTCGCGGCCGATGCCGGTGGCGAAGCCGCCCGCGGCCTCGAACGCCGTACGCCGGAAGGAGGCGTTGCCGCCGAGGACGTTGCGGACCCGGACCCGGCCGGGCGGCAGCCCCCGGTAGGTGCAGCCCACCACCCAGTCGAACTCCTCGGGGAACCAGGCCGGACGCCGGCCGGACGCCCAGACGGGGACCGTGCGGCCGCCGACGGCCATCACCCTCGGGTCGGCGTACCCCTCGGCGAAGCGGCGCAGCCAGTCCCGCTCGGCCACGGCGTCGTCGTCGAGGAAGGCGATCACCTCGCCGTGGGAGGCGGCGATGCCGGTGTTGCGGCCGGCCGACAGGCCGCGCGGGCCCGCGTTGGCCAGCACCCGTACCGCCGCGTCCGTCTCGTACTCCCGGGCCAGCCGCTCCAGCAGGGCGGCGTTGTGGTCCACGACCAGGAGCGTCTCCAGCGCCGGGCACGACTGCGCGCGCACCGAGGAGACCGCCGCGAGGATGTCCTCCCAGCGGTCCTCGGTGTACACGCAGATCACGACGGAGATGCCGGGATCTCTCAAGACACCTCTCCCCGGACCGAGTCGAGCAGCGGGGAGTGGTGTTCCTGGCGGCGCAGTTCCCGCCGGTTGGAGCGTTCCCCGAGGATGACCTTGAGCACCCGGAACCCGTCCCGGACCGCGCGCAGGTTGCTCGTGCCGTGGATGCGCAGGTACTCGTGGCTGGGGATCTCCTGCACCCTCAGACCCGCCTTGACCACTCTGATGTTCATCAGCGTCTCGACCTCGAAGCCGGTGCAGTCGAGGTCGATCTTGTCGAGGCAGTGCCGCCAGAACGCGTTGTATCCGTAGCACAGATCCGTGTAGCGGGCGCCGAACTTGCGGTTGACGACGGTGCACAGCGCCCAGTTGCCGAGCTTGCGGATGAAGGTCATGTCGTCGGTGCCGCCGCCGTTGGCGAAGCGCGAGCCCTTGGCGAAGTCGGCGCCCGAGACGAGCGCGGAGACGTAGGAGACGATCTCGCCCCCGTCGGCCGAGCCGTCCGCGTCGACCATCACGACGATGTCGCCGGTGCACGCCTCGAAGCCGGAGATCAGGGCATCCCCCTTGCCCTTGCCCCGCTGTTCGACGACCTTGACCGCGGGCCACAGCGAGCGCGCGACCTCGACGGTGTCGTCGGTGGAGTTGCCGTCGACGAGGACGACTTCGTGGATCCAGCCCGGAAGGGACTTGAAGACGTACGGCAGGTTCTCCGCCTCGTTCATGGCGGGAATCACCACGCTCACCGGCGGGGTGATCGCCAGGTGGGAGGAGATGGGCCGGTAGTGGGTGGCGATCAGCGGATTCTTGCCCGAACTGGGCGGATGCAGAACGGAACTCATGAGTGTGTGTCCCTCTCGTCCGGTGGACCGCCCGCCCCTGGGCGGCCCGGCTCTGTGTCCGGTTCGAAAGGGGGGTTCTCGTCGCGGGCACGGCGGATCGATCTCCGTGCACCCTGACGAGCTGGCAAAGCTGGCCGGCCTGCCCGAAGGAGAGGGCAGGCGGTCGCGCGGCACGACTCGGTGACACGTGCGGTCACCGAGCACGGCACCCCCCTACCGCGCCCCGCGCCGGAACGTCACGGCCCTGAGCCCTCCCCTGAGCCGCGTGCCGACGGACCGATGCGGGTGACGTACGACGGTATTGACGATTGAAGCATTATGGCAAGACCTGGAACGAGTCTCACGTTTTTGTTGGTTTGGCCGTTACACAACTTTGGCCGTGATTGGTCACTCTTGTGTGTGTTTCCTCGAACGCCGTTCCCGGTGAGCGGGGATGCGGTGAGCGAGGATCCGGTGCGCCAGGAGAGGCAGGAGGAGGAGCAGGCTGAGCACGGTCACCGCGACGACGCCGCCGCGGACCGACCAGCGGTGCACCGCCAGCATCGCCTGGGCGACCAGCATGTTCAGCACGACCGCCCCCGCGAGCGCGGCGACCACCCGGCCGAACGTCTCCAGCCCGCGCAGCGCCGCCCCGATGCCCGCGGCGGGTGCCGCGAGCAGGAAGAACAGCGTGCACGGGCCGCGCAGTGGTGTGCCCGCGTCGGTGAGCGCGAGAGTCGCGCCGACCGCGGCGACGGCCGTGGCCGCCCCCGCGAGCAGGGGTGACAGGTCCCTCCCCGGTCCTGTCCCGGTCCGCTCGGTGTCGCCTCCGGCGCCGTCCGTCGAAGGTGTCTTGATGCGTAACGTCTGCATTGGCGACTTTGCCCCCCAAGGCGCCGGATGTCGGCTTCAATGTCGCGCAGCCGCGCGGGGCCGTCAAGACGGCACCCCTTCTTTAAACATGTGTTCCCATCGCAGGATCTCCGGCTGCCGCTGAACGGAATTGACGCTTCATCGACATGTCCGACTGGGATGGCATGTGCACGCAACCCCTGGGCGCGTGAACTTCCTGGGGCGATCCGGTCGAGACGTCGTTGAGAGCTGAAAAGTCTTGGCATGGACACTTCCGTTCAACACGCGTAGTTGCTACGAAAGTTATGGCAGAGATCCTGCTAAAGGGAGGTTCCATGAGACGTTCCCGACTTACCGGATTCGTTGCTTCGCTCCTCCTCGCCACCGGTCTCGGTCTGACCGGGGCCGCCACGGCGCAGGCTTCACCGACGGCCGCGACCGGCGGCTACGTGGCGCTCGGCGACTCCTACTCCTCCGGAGTGGGATCAGGCAGCTACATCAGCTCCAGCGGCAGTTGCGACCGCAGCACCAAGGCGTACCCGTACCTGTGGAACGCCGCCCACAGCCCGTCCTCGTTCGCCTTCAACGCCTGCTCGGGCGCCCGTACCGACGACGTGCTGGCGAACCAGCTCGGCTCGCTCAGCTCCTCCACCGGCCTCGTGTCCATCACCATCGGCGGCAACGACGCGGGCTTCTCCGACGTCATGACGACCTGTGTCACCAGCTCCGACAGCACCTGCCTCGCCAGGATCAACACCGCCAAGGCGTACGTCGACTCGACGCTCCCCGGCAAGCTCGACGCCGTCTACAACGCGATCAGCGCCAAGGCCCCGTCCGCCCGGGTGGTCGTGATCGGCTACCCCCGCTTCTACAAGATCGGCCAGACCTGCATCGGGCTCTCCGACACCAAGCGGTCCGCCATCAACAGCGCGGCCGACTACCTGGACAGCGCCATCCAGAAGCGCGCCCTGGACCACAACTTCGTCTTCGGCGACGTCCGCACCCCGTTCACCGGCCACGAGATCTGCTCCGGCGACTCCTGGCTGCACAGCCTCAACTGGCTCGACATCGGCGAGTCGTACCACCCCACGGCGACCGGCCAGTCCGGTGGCTATCTGCCGGTGCTCACCAACGCGGCCTGAGCCGCACGGCCGGCATCGTCAACGCGAGACCTCTCCCAGCCTGACCCGTCAGGGTGAACGCACGGTGTGGTTCCCCGTGTGCTTCTTCCCGTGGTTCCCGGAGCGCCTGCTCAGGGTGAGGCCGAAGGGGATGCGGAGGCCCCGTCCGACGGGGTCTCCGTGGCCGTCGTCGCGCACGTCACCGTGAACGGCACCGCGTTCGACGTGGCCCGCACCGGAGCGCGCACCTCCACGCTGATCCCGTTCTCGACCGTCCCGCTGTCGGAGTAGGCGGTCACGACCACCCGCACCTGCCGGGTGGTGTCCCCGCCGGACGGGAACGACAGCGTCTTCCACCCCGGGTCGGACACCGATCCGTGCGCCAGCACCCACCGGTACTCCACCTGCGCGGGCAGCCGGCCCACCGTGAACGTCGCCGTGAACGCGGGCGCCTGCGCGGCCGGCGGCGGGCACGTGCCGTCGTACGTCGTGTGCGCACCCGCCAGCGTGACCCGCACCGACTGGGCCGGCCGGCTGCTCGGCGCGGCACTGCTCGGCGGCGGCGGCGCCTCGGACTTCGTGCCGGTGCCGGTGCCGGTGCTCGCGTGGGGGGAGTGCGCGGTGCCGCTCGCCCGTCCGGTGCGCGCGTCCTCGCTCCCGTCGCCGCCCCCGCGCCCGTGGTCGAGCAGCGCGTACGTGAGCCCCGCGACCGCCAGGACGACCGCCAGCAGACCGGCCACCAGCACCGCGCCCGTACGCCGTCCGCGCTCCGGACCGGCCGCCGTGGTGCGCGGCTCCGGGTACCCGGTGGGCAGCGGCACCGGCGGCGTGGGCGCGGAACGGTGCGGCCGGGCGGCGACCGTCGGGGCGTACGGCGAGGACGGCAGCGGCCGGGTGCGGGCCGCTCCGCCCGCCGCCACGGTCCGCAGATCCTGCTCGGCCCGCTCGGCGGACAGCCGTTCGGCGGGGTCCTTGCGCAGCAGCCCCTCGATGACCGGCGCGAGCGGCCCGGCCCGCCGGGGCTCGGGCAGCTCGTCGTCCACCACCGCGCGCAGGGTGCTCAGCGGAGTGTCGTGCCGGAACGGGGAGTTGCCCTCCACGGCCGCGTACAGCAGCACCCCCAGCGACCACAGGTCCGACTCGGGGCCAGGGTTGCGTCCCAGCGCCCGCTCGGGGGCGAGGAACTCGGGCGAGCCGATCACCTCGCCGGTCATGGTCAGCGCGGAGCTGCCCTCGACCGTCGCGATGCCGAAGTCGGTGAGCACCACCCGTCCGTCGTCGGCCAGCAGCACGTTGGCCGGCTTCACGTCCCGGTGCAGCACCCCGGCGGCGTGCGCGGCGCGCAGCGCGGCCAGCACCTCGGCGCCGATGTGCGCCGCCCGCTCCGGGGGGAACGGGCCCTCGGCGTCGAGCCGGTCGGCCAGCGACAGGCCCCGCACCAGCTCCATCACGATCCACGGGCGCCCGCCCTCCATGGCCACGTCGTACACCGTGACCACGTTGCGGTTCCCGACCCGGGCCGCCGCCCAGGCCTCCCGCTCCAGCCGCGCGTACAGCCGCTCGACGTCCGCGACGTCCAGCCCGGCCGGGGCCCGCACCTCCTTGACGGCCACCTCGCGGTGCAGCACCTCGTCCCGGGCGCGCCACACGGTGCCCATGCCGCCCTCGCCCAGCGGGGACAGCAGACGGTAACGGTCCGCGATCACACGTTCACGGCCCGGCTCTTCGGACACGGAGTCCCCCCACGGCATCTGACGCGATATCAACACAAAAGTAGCTCAGCCCAGCGCGGTTGCCGCCCCTTTGAGCACCAATCCGGCACCCAGGGCGAGCACGACCAGCGCGGACGCGAGCGGCAGGGTCCGGCGCAGCAGGCCGGCCAGCGGGTGCCCGGTCCAGCGCGGACGCCGGTCCAGGACGCGGCTGACGCCCGACCCCAGCCGGACGACGGCGAACCCGGCCGCGGTGAGCGTCAGCGCGAGACCGGCGCCGTACGCCACGACGAGCAGCAGCCCGAACCACGCCTTGCCGAGCGCGGCTGCGCCGACCAGCACGACGACCGCGGACGGGCTGGGCACCAGGCCACCGGCGAACCCGAGCAGGATCGTGCCGCGCAGGGTGGGGGCGACGGGGTGGCTGTGGGTGTGACCGCCGTGGGTGTGTTCGAGGACGGCGTGGCTGTGGCTGTGGCTGTGCGCGTGCTCGTGGCCGTGTTCGTGCGGGGCATGTTCGTGCGGGGCGTGGTGGGCGTGGTCGTGCTCGGGGTCATGGTGGTGGTCGTGGCCGTGCTCATCGTCGTGGGGATGGGCGTGGCCGTGGTCATGCTCGTGGTCGTGCCGGTCGGGGACGTGCGCATGAGCGTGTGGGTGGGGGTGGGCCTCCGCGCGGTGCGCGCCCACGGCGACCGGCAGGCGCTCCGCCACCTGGACGGGTGCGGCGGCGGGTGCGGCCGCGTGGAGGCGCTCGTGCGCGTGGTTGCGCCAGGCCCGCCGGGTCAGGTTCGCGCCCGCCACCAGCACCAAGGCGCCGCTGGCGATGCCCAGCCAGGCGATCACCGCGGGCGTGGCCGCGGAGCCGGCCGTGACGAGCAGGCCCAGGGCGACCACGCCGAGCGTGTGGGTCACCGTCACCGAGGCGGCCAGCGGCAGCACGTCCCGCAGCCTGGCCCGGCCCCCACGCGCGGCCGCCGTCGCGGCCATCAGCGTCTTGCCGTGACCGGGCGCGAGGGCGTGCATCGCGCCGAGCACGACGGCGATGAGCAGGGCCAGCGCGGCGAAGCCCACGGTCAGGTCGTGCCGGGCCACCAGGTCGTCCAGGGCACGGGTCCAGCGGTCGGCGCCCCGGGGCAGCACGGAGGCGCCGGGGGCGTCCTGCCGCTCCCGTGCGAGGGCCGGACCGCCGGGGCGCACCCGCAGGGAGGCGTCGACGGTGTCGGCGGGGGAGGACAGCAAGTCCTTCGGATAGGTGGTCAGTTCGTGCGAGACGGACGCCTTCGGCACGTCCGTCGCGGTGAGCGTCGTACGGTCGCCGCGCGCGGTGATCTCCCGCCAGCCCGGGCCGCCGGTGGCGCCCGCGCTGTGGAAGCCGACCGTGACGGTCCTGCCGCGGGGCAGCGGCGCGGTGAACCGGCACTCCACGCGCAGCGTGTGCAGCCCGGCCTGACCGGGGCGCAGGGCGGCGCGCGCGGAACCGGGGGCCAGCGTGACGGAACGCCCCGAGACGGTGAGCCTGCTTTCCCGGGCGGCCCCGGCGCACCGCTGCTCGGCCCAGGCGGGCAGGCCGAGGCGCCGGACGGCGGGCCCGGCCTGGGTGGCGGGGATCTCGGCGAGGTCCTCCACGTGGTCGATCCGCACCTGCCCGGGGGCGGTGACCAGACCGTCGTAGCGGTTGACGGTGAAGTTCCCGAGGGGGTGCGCGCTCGCCGCCCCGGCCGGGGCCAGCAGCAGGGCGCAGGCGGCGGTGAGTACGGCGGCGGCCGAGGCCACCGGGCGGCGCAGGTTCACTCGGCGGCTCCCAGCGCCTTACGGGCCGCGGCCGCGCCCAGCGGGGAGAAGCCGGGGTTCAGCTTCAGGGCCGCCCGCAGTGAGGCGCGGCCGGCCCCGGTGTGGCCGGTGGCCAGCTCGATCATCCCGCGGTGGTACCGGAAGGCGGCGCTGCGGTAGCCGGTCGCCGTGGCCTTGCGGGCGTAGCCGAGGGCTTCCCCGTCGCGGCCGTTGACGTGCAGCGCCCAGGCCAGGGCGTCCGCGGTGTGCACCGTGTGGCGGCGGGCCCACTCGGCGCGGGCCGCGCGCAGGGCGGACGCCTTGTCGCCGTGTTCGGCCGCCGCCAGCGCGGTGTCGAGGTCGGCGTTGACGCCGTTGGCGCGGGCGAGGGCGATCCAGGCGTCCACGAGCGCGTACTGCTCGCGTGCCCTGGCCCGGTCGCCGGCCCCGTCCCTGGCCTCGTACAGCTCGCCCAGTTCGACCAGCGGCCCGGGCAGCGGATAGCGGGCGACCACGGTCCGCAGGCCCTCGATCGCCTCGTCCCGGCGGCCGGTGGCCGCCTGGGCCCGGGCCCGGCCCTCCAGCGCGGGAAGGTAGTTCTCGTCGGCGGCCAGGGCGCGGGCGTAGTAGTCGAGCGCGGCGTCGTACTGCCCCTGGTTCCAGGCGAGTTGGCCGAGCTGAGCGGCCACGTACGCCACGTCGCCGGGCGAGGTGGCGGCGGTGAGCGCCTGCTCGAGCACGCGCCGCGCGGTCGTCACGTCGCCGCGCAGCTCGTACACGTACGCGTACCGGGTGAAGACCGGTACGCCCGGCTTGCGGTCGTCGGCGGTCCGGGCGGCGCGGGCCGCGTCGGTGTACCGGCCCAGCTCGACGAGGGCGTCGATGCGCGAGGACAGGGCGCGTTCGCCGTACGGGTTCCGGCTCAGCGCCTGGTCCGACCAGACGAGGGCGTCCTTGAAGTCGTGCCGCGCGGCGGCGAGGGCGGCCCGGCCGGCCAGCGCCTGGTCGTTGCCGGGGGCCAGGGCCAGGGACCGCTGGAGCGCCTTCTCCGCCTGCGGGTAACGGGCCGGGTCCCCCTTGGTGCGCGCCTGCTCGACGTAGGCCAGGCCGAGGGTGGCCCAACTGCCGGCGTCCTTCGGCTGGGACCGCAGGTGGTTCTGCAGGGCGGCGATCCCCGCGTCCAGGTTCCCGCTGCCCAGCGCCCCCGGATCGACGGCGCTGGAGGAGGCCGCCACGGCCACGGAACCCTGGTCCCGTGCGGCCCCGAACGCGATCGCCCCACCGGTGAGCGCCACGGCCAGCAGCGCCGCACACCCGACGAGCCGCACCCCCCGCCACCGTCGCCCGGCAGCGGCGACCCGACGCACGGCGGCGACACGGTCGTCGCCGACGGATTCGTGGGTGTCGGGTTCGTGGGCGTCGTGCCCGGCGGGTGCTTCCCGGCGGGCCCCCTCCACAAGGGGCGGGGCCCCGACCGCGGAGCCGCCGGCCGCCGCGGCTTCGCCCACGGTGAGTTCCGCGGACGCGGGTTCCGGGGGGACGGATGTGCCGGGGCGCGCTGTGTCCGTCGCCGTGGGGGGAGCGGTGGCAGCCGCCGAGTCCGCTGCGGCGGGGACCAGTTGTGGTGACCGCTCCGCACCGATCCGGCGGACGGCGGTGATGCGCTCGTCGCCGACGGGGTCGTGAGCGCCGGGTTCCTGGGCGCCGGGTTCGCGGGCGTCAGGCCCTGCCGGCCCTTCCGGCCGGGGCCGGCGGACGGCCGCGGTGCGCTCGTCGGTGTCGCCGGGCTCCTCGTCGTACGTGCGCGCGGACATGCCTCTCCTCGGTCGCCTGGTGGGTGGAGCAAAGGGCGCGGCCCGCCGTGGGGGAAGGGGAAACGGGCCGCGCCGGTCGGTGGGGTGCGGGTCAGTACGGGCGCTGCATCCGGCGGCGCCACCACGCGAAGGCGGTGCCGATCAGCAGGATCCCGGCCGCGCCCGAGGCCGCGGAGGCGGCGATCAGGACCGTGTCGCCCGAACCGCCGGAGGACGAGCCGGCCGGCGAGAGCGCGTCACCGAGCTGGCTTCGCACGTCCGCGCCGGAGGTCGTGCCCTTGGCGAGCGCGCCGCGCGAACCCGAGGTGGGTTCGGCGACGTACGGGAAGTACTTCTCGAACTTCTTGTCGTTCTTGTCGACCGCGTCGCCCAGGTCGTTCTTGGAGCCGACGAGTTCGCCCTCCACGACCTGCAGCGCCTCGTCCACCACGTCGTCGGTGAGCCGGCGGCCGTTGGGGAAGCCCGCGTTGTCGCCGTCCAGGACGCCCAGCCGCTTGGGGTGCATGGCCGGCTTGATCGAGGTGTTCAGCCGCAGCTCCTCCGCGGGCCGCACCTTCGGGGGCTGGTTGAGACCCTTGACGCCCTTGAGGAAGACGTCGACCAGGTCGTTGCGCGGCTCGGCCGGCGCCTTGATCTTGTAGATCGACTCGATCAGCTTGGGCAGCTCGGGGTTGGTGACGTTCTTCAGGAACTGCCCGTCGTACGCGGGCTGGGAGGCGTTGAACCGGTCCTTGTCCTTCTGCGGGTTCACGACCTCGTTGACCAGCGGGTTGCCCAGCCGCGACACCTGTGCGTAGTAGCCCTGGGCGTTACGGCGCTGGGTGGTGGACCAGATGCCGACGACCGGCTGCTTCGACGACTCGCGGATCAGGTCGTTGGGCACCTGCAGCGCGATCGTGTTGACGTTGTAGCCCTTGAGGGTGTCCCGGCCGACCTCGGTGAGGTTGCCGCCGTACAGCAGGTCGAAGACCCGCAGGTCCAGGAAGAACGGGTCGTCGGCCTGGCCGGCGAAGGTCGCGGCGCCGCCCGCCGCCTTGTACACGGCCTGGGTACGCAGCTTGCCGTAGTCCGGCATGGACGCCTTGCCCACGTTCGACGGCGCGACCGGCACGTCGTCCGCGACCTTCGTCCGCGACACCATGTGCTGGTGCTTCAGCCGGATCAGGTCGATGTCGTACGTCTGCGTGATGTTGAGGTCGGGGTCGTCGAGGCTGGTGACCGGACCGGTGTTGTACAGGAACGTGTTGCCGTTCTTGGTGTGCGTCTTGAACGTGTAGCGGAACAGCAGGTCGTCCTGCGCGTCACCGTTGCTGTCCACGTGGATGTCGTACTGGGCGTCGTCCGCGAACGTGTAGAAGTTCGGCCCGCCGGCCGGCTCCTCGAACGGGATCCAGTTCGCCACGATCGTCGTGGTGTCGGGCTTGTCCGGGCTGACGAACGCGTACAGGTCCGTGTTGTCGTACTGCGGTGTCCCCGATATCAGCGGGGCCTCCCGGTGGGAGGAGGCGGAGGCCGCCCCGGGTTCCAGCGTGGCGACGCCGGCGGCTGCGAGCCCCCCGGCGGCCAGCGCGCCACAGATGAGCGAGACCAGGCCCTTGCGTCCTGTGCCGCTCCTGGAGAAGAGAGGTGTCATGCCGTCCGTCCTCAGTGCCGACTTGCCTTTGACGGACGGGTATACGGAGCCGGGCGCCGAATCGGATTGGTCGGACGGAAAAAATCTTTTCGGCGTTCCGGACCCGCGTTTTCGGCCCTCTGATCCGTATCAACCGCCGGAGGTGTGCGCTCGTGCGGATGCGTGGAGCCAGAGGCAGGGCCGGCTGCGGCCATGGAAGGGCGGCCGGGGTGGAGGCGGACGAACTCCTCGTACTCGTCGCGGGCGGCGACCAGAGGGCGTTCGAGGATCTCTACGGACTGGTCTCGGGACCGGTGTTCGGACTCGTCCGGCGGATCGTGCGCGACCCCGCCCAGTCCGAGGAGGTGTCCCAGGAGGTGCTGCTCGAACTCTGGCGCTCCGCCGCCCGGTTCGACCCGCGGCGCGGCAGCGCCCTGTCCTGGATCCTCACCCTCGCCCATCGCCGCGCCGTCGACCGGGTGCGCAGTGCGCGCGCGGCCGGAGAACGCGAGCAGCGGGAGGCGCTGCGCGCCGGTGAACCCGCCTTCGATCACGTGGCCGAGGAGGTGGAGGCGGGCCTGGAGCGCGAGTGGGTGCGCCGCTGCCTCGACCGGCTCACCGCGCTGCAGCGCCAGTCCGTGACCCTCGCCTACTACGACGGCTACACCTACCGTGAGGTGGCCGAGCGGCTCAAACTGCCGCTGGGCACGGTCAAGACGCGGATGCGCGACGGGCTCACCCGGTTGCGCGAGTGCCTGGGAGGTGCCGCGTGAGTGTCATCGGCCGCCTGCTGGGCCGCGAGGACCTGCACTCCCTCGCCGCGCCCTACGCGCTCGACGCCCTCGAACCGGGGGAGCGGCGCCGCTTCGAGAAGCACCTCGGCTCCTGCGACCGCTGCGCGGACGAGGTCCGGGCCCTGGCCGAGGACGCGGTCCGCCTGGCCTGGTCCACGGCAGCCCCCGCACCGGCCGCGCTGCGCGACCGGGTCCTGGCCGCCGTCCGCACCCTCCCGCAGGAGCAGCCGCAGGGGCCCGCCCGGGAGCGCGCCCCCCAGCTCCCGCCGCACGTCTGGGGCGTCCAGCCGCCGCCCGCGCGCACCCGTACGCCCCGGGGACGCCCCCTGTTCGCGCCGTTCGCCACGGCGACCGCCGCGGCGGCCCTCGTCGTCGCCTCGCTCTTCGCGGTCCAGGCGCACCACACCCAGGCGCGGCTGGACGCCGAGCGGGACCGGGCACGTGAGATCGCCCACGTTCTCGCCGCTCCGGACGCGCGCGCCGCCGGCAGCACGGACGCCCGCGGCCGCGGTATCGGAGTGATCGCCTCCGCATCGGAGCGGCGGGCCGTCGTCACCCTGAGCGGATACGGCACCCCGTCCGGGGGTCGCGTCCACCAGCTCTGGCTCATGCGCCCCCATGTGCAACCGCGCTCCCTGGGCCTCTTCGCGGGCGACACGCCCTTCGTGGCGAAGGGGCTCGACCCGTCCTCGACGTCACTCGCCGTGACCGTGGAGCCCGACGGCGGCTCAGTGCAGCCCACCAGCCAGCCGGTTGTCCAACTCACCCTGAAATCGGTCGGATTCGGAGAGTAGTCAAAATGGGATGGTCAACCTCCTTGTGGGGAAGGTGAATCCTGTGACCGCGATACACGCGCGCCCCACCGGGACGATAGGGTTACCCTGCCCGGGCCGGGTGGACTCGTACGGGTGGGGAGTGACATGGAGCAGATAACAGTGCGCAGCAGGGCGAGGGTCCCTGCGATCACCTGCGGGAGCAGCGCGACGAGTTCGCGTCTCGACCGCCATCTGTCGGTGCTGGCGGGTCCCGCCATACCGCAGCGGGAGACGATCGAGGCGACCTCGCTGATGCTGGAGCTGACGGCACGTGACACCGCGCACAAGCGCAGCGACCGGGGCGCGCGGGTTCGCCGCGTCTCCCTCTTCGCTCCGCTGCGCCGGCTGCGCCGTTCGCTGTTCGGCGGTCACTAGCGGTACCGACCGTCGGCTCAACCGCCGCTGAGCGGCCCCCGGTCGAACCGGACCGGACCGGCCTCCTCGGAAACCACTTCCAGGACCCGCGCTCAGGCCGTCACACCGTCCCGGCGCAGTGCTGCGATCTCGCCGTCCGTCATCCCCACGGCACGCAGCAGTGCTTCGGTGTGCTGCCCGAGCGCGGGCACGTCGCCCATCCGTGCCTCGTCCCCGCCCGGCAGCGTGATGGGGGGCAGCAACGCCCTCAGCGGCCCGACCGGCGTCCCCACCTGGCGCCACCGCTCCCGGGCCGCCAACTGAGGGTGTTCGGCCAGTTCGTGCAGGTCCCTGAGTCGCGCGCAGGCGATGCCGGCCTTCTCCAGCCGGGCCACGGCCTCATCGGCGTCCAGCGCGGCCAGGGCGCCCGCGACCAGCGCGTCGGTCCGCTCCCGGTTGGCCACCCGCGCGGCGTTCGTCGCGTAGTCCGGGTCCGTCCCCAACTCCGGCCGACCCACGACCTGTTCCGCCAGTCGCCGCCACTCGCGGTCGTTCTGCACCGACAGCAGCACCCGTCCGCCGTCCGCCGTCGCGTACGCGTCGTAGGGCGCGATGACGGCGTGCGCGAGACCGGTGCGGGCCGGGGGCTCGCCGCCGTGCATCGCGTGGTGCAGCGGATGGCCCATCCACTCGGCCAGCGCCTCCAGCATGGACACCTCCACCGGCCCGCCCCGCCCGGTCGTGCCGCGCCGCACCAGGGCCGCCAGCACCCCGGAGAAGGCGTACATGGCCGCCGCGATGTCCGCCGCCGGGATCCCCGCCTTCACGGGCTGCCCGGGCGTCCCCGTCACCGACACCAGCCCCGCCTCGCACTGCACGAGCATGTCGTAGGCCCGCTTGTCCGCGTACGGGCCCGAGCCGCCGTACCCCGAGATGTCCACGGCGATCAGCCGGGGGTGCGCCGCGCACAGCGTGGCCGCGTCCAGACCGAGCCGGGCGGCGGCGCCCTGGGCCAGGTTCTGCACGAACACGTCGGCGTCCGCCACCAGCCGCCGTACGACGTCCAGACCGCGCGGGTCCTTCAGGTCGAGGGCGAGGGACTCCTTGCCGCGGTTGCACCACACGAAGTGCGAGGCCAGGCCGCCGGCCGCGGTGTCGTAGCCGCGCGCGAAGTCACCGCCGTCGACCCGTTCCACCTTGATCACCCGGGCGCCCAGGTCGGCGAGCTGCCGAGTCGCGAACGGCGCGGACACCGCCTGTTCGACGGCGACGACGGTGATGCCCTCCAGGGGCAGCGGGAGAAGGTCCATGGGGTGGATGATCTCCTCCGGCCGGCGGTTCTGTCAGCAGGGGCCCTTGCCGGAGCAGCGCGGACACGGCCTAGAGCAGCACGAACTGGCCCTCCGGGCCCTCCTCGTGGTGGTCCAGGACCGAGGCCGGGCGGCGGGACGCCTCCGGCACGGGCAGGACGCCGGCCCGGCGCAGCTCGGCCACCGTGACCGGGGAGGTCACCGTCAGCTCCGCCCGCGGCGGACGCACCCCGCCCAGCAGGGTCAGCACGGTGATCAGCTCCAGCAGCTCCGACGTCCACGCCTGGGGCCAGGCCGCCGGCCGGACGGCTTCGAGACCACCGGGTGCGGCCGGTGCGGTGCGGGCCGCGAACCACGCCTCCAGTACCCGCACCCCGGCCACCTCGTACTCCCAGGCCTGGACCGGGACCGGGGAGATACGGCCCTCGTCCAGGTGGAGGGTCTCCTCGTCACCGTCGTAGTGGAGGGTGACGGGCCGCGCGGGCAGGGGTGCGCGGACGTAGGGGCGGCGGCCGCCCGGCAGTTTGGGCCGCTCGCCGTCACGGCGCATCAGCCAGAGCGCGCGCCGGCCCAACTCCACGCCACGGTGCCAGATCTCGGCGTCACCGGTGAGCGGCACCGTGAGGTCGGGGCGGACGGCGGCGAGGATCCAGGCCAGCACGTCCGGTGCGCCGGGGCGGAACCCCAGCCGGGCCGCCAGGTGGTCCAGCAGGCCCGGTGCCAGGTTGGGTTCGCCGCCCCCGGGACGGCGGTGGAGCGGGCGGACGCGGCCGGTGCGCAGGAGGGGGAGGTGGGAGGTCGCCAGCAGGGGGTCGTCGTCGCCCGTCGTCTCGACGACGAACACCTGGTGCTCGTCCGCGACCCGCCACAGCTCCGGGCGGGCCGTGTCGATCAGCCGGTGGTCCGGGATCAGCCACTGCTCGTCGAAGGGTGCGGCCAGCACCCGCACAGGCTCGGCGCAGGGGCCCTCGGCGCGCACCAGCCGTTCCGTGCCGCCGGCCCGGCCGGGGAGCTGGCCCACCGCCGACCGCAGGGTGCGCGCCCGGGTCGGCTCGAACAGGGCCTCCCGGTCCGGCCCGTCCGCCTTGAGCAGAGCGTCCCAGCGAGCCTTCAGCGAGGCCGGGTCGGGTGCCGTCGGCCAGGCGCGGCCGAGCCGCAGCGGTGCGACGGACCACGGCATGAGGTCCGCCAGCGGCGGAGCGTCGTCGTGCGTCACGCTGGGCATCGTACGGGCTCGTCCCGCCGGCCGGGTCAGGTCGCGTCCAAGGTCACCGTGAAGGAGAAGCGGTCGCCGCGGTAGTGGATGACCGCCACGTCCAGCACCCGGCCCTGGGCGTCGTAGGTGACGCCCGTGTAGTGCAGGATCGGGCTGAGCAGCGGCACCTGGAGCAGCCGCGCCGTCTCCGGGTCGGCGAGCCGCGCCTCCACGGTGTCGGTGATCCGGCTGATGTCCGCCCGCACGACGTCCCGCAGCACCTTGGTCATCGGCCAGCGGACCAGGTCCTCCCGGTCGATGCGCGCCGCCAGTTCGGGGCGGACGTGGTTGCGGGCGTGGTTGGTCGGCTCACCGGTCTTCTCGTCGCTGCGCAGCCGGTGGTAGGTCGCCACCTCCGCGAGGTCCGGGAAGTACTCGGTGAGTTCGCCGGCCACGGGCGCGTGCCCGTGGTCCAGCAGTTCCGTCGTCATGCCGGACTGCTGGGCCACGATCGCGTCCACGGAGCCCAGCAACCGCACCGGCGCCCCGCGCCGCACCCCGGGCTCGATGAAGGTGCCGCGCCGCCGGTGCCTGCTGATCAGCCCCTCGTCCTCCAGCTCCTTCAGCGCCTGCCGCATGGTCAGCACGCTGACACCGTAGTGCCCGGCCAGCTGCTCCTCGGTGGGCAGGCGCAGCGGGTCGCGCGGCGACCGGCCGAGTATCGAGGCGCGCAGCGACTGCGACACCTGGTACCACAGCGGCAGCTTGCGGTTCAGGACGATCGAATCCGGAGCGAAGGAGGTCACATGGCTATCCGTACCTGGTGGGGAACGTTCGGTGCAACGGAGGCGTCACAGCGGGCGGAAGTGACGCTCCAGGCCCTGCCACACGTCGTCGTACCGCCGCTGGAGCTGGTCGGTCCCGGCGGCCTGCGGGGTGAGGGTCACCGGCCAGCGCGTCTCGAACATGAACGCCAGCCCGTCGTCGATCTTCTGCGGTCGCAGCTCGGCCGCGCTCGCCCGGTCGAAGGTCTCCCGGTCGGGGCCGTGCGCGGACATCATGTTGTGCAGCGAGCCGCCGCCCGGCACGAAGCCCTCCGCCTTGGCGTCGTAGGCGCCCTCGATCAGGCCCATGTACTCGCTCATCACGTTCCGGTGGAAGTACGGCGGCCGGAAGGTGTCCTCGCCCACCAGCCAGCGGGGCGCGAAGACCACGAAGTCGACGCCGGCCAGACCCGGGGTGTCGGACGGCGAGGTCAGCACGGTGAAGACGGACGGGTCCGGGTGGTCGTACGAGATGGTGCCGATGACATTGAAACGGCGCAGGTCGTAGACGTAGGGCACGTGGTTGCCGTGCCAGGCGACCACGTCGAGCGGGGAGTGGTCGTAGGTGGCCGTCCAGAGGTTGCCGCAGAACTTGTTCACCACCTCCACCGGTCCCTCCACGTCCTCGTACGCGGCGACCGGTGCCCGGAAGTCCCGGGCGTTGGCGAGCCCGTTGGCGCCGATCGGCCCGAGGTCGGGGAGCTGGAACGGCGCCCCGTAGTTCTCGCACACGTAGCCCCGCGCCGACTCGTCCAGCAGCTCCACCCGGAAGCGCACCCCGCGCGGGATCAGTGCCACGTGGGCCGGCTCCACGTGGAGCCGGCCGAACTCGGTGTGCAGCAGCAGCCCGCCGCGCTCCGGGACGATCAGCAGCTCGCCGTCGGAGTCCGAGAACACCCGTTCCATCGAGGAGTTGGCGTGATACAGGTGCACGGCGACGCCGGAGCGCTGGGTCGCGTCGCCGTTGCCGCCGAGGGTCCACAGCCCCGTCAGGAAGTCCGTGCCCGCCGGCGGCTCCGGCAGCGGGTTCCAGCGCAGCCGGTTGGGGTCGGGCACCGTCTCGGTGAAGGGAGCGGTGCGGATCGCGCCGTTGCCGGTGCGGGTGAACGCCGGGTGCGCGGCCGACGGGCGGATGCGGTACAGCCAGGAACGGCGGTTGTGCGCCCGCGGCTCCGTGAACGCCGTACCGCTGAGCTGCTCCGCATACAGGCCGAGCGGTGCGCGCTGCGGCGAGTTCCGGCCCTCCGGCAGGGCGCCCGGCATCGCCTCGGAGGCGTGTTCGTTGCCGAAGCCGGTGAGGTACGACAGTCCCTCGGCGGTCTTCCGTGCGTCCCCGCTCATGATCGCTCCCTTGCGCTCCCGATTCCTATGCATCACCGTAGGAATCAGAGGGGGTGGGCGCAAGAGCATCCCGGCTCCTCCCTCCCGGGTAGGGCGGGAACCAGACTTCAGGGGGATTCGGGTGCGGGAACGTTGCTCTAGTGTCCCGAGCATGTCGTGGACGCGCAGGACCCTGGTCGCGCTCGCGGTCTGCGTCCTGGTGCCGCTCGGCGCCGAGGGCTGCGTGACCGGCGGGGGGCCCGGGCACGCCGGAGCCGTCTCGCCCTCACCGGTGGGCAAGGTGCTCCGGGACACCGACGGGACGGGCCGCCACCTGCGCGAGGTCGCCGGTGAGGAAGCGCCCGAGGTCGGCGTCGAGGTGACCCCGGACAGCGCCCGCGGCTGGGACGTGCTGCTGACGGTGCGCCGCTTCCGCTTCTCGACGGCCGTCGCGCGGCACGAGGCGGTGCCCGGGCGGGGGCACGCCCGGCTCTTCCTCGACGGCCGCCCGGTGACCCGGCTGCGCACACCCGAGTACCACCTGGCCGGCCGCCTCGTCCCGCACGGCACCCACCACCTCACCGCCCGCCTGTACGCCGACGACGGCACGGTGTGGGCCGTGCGCGGCCGGCCGGTCGAGAGCACCGCCGACATCACCGCGTCCGGCGCCGAGCCGGGCCCGGCGGGCACCCCCTCGGGTGCCGCCCCGTAACCGGCCGACCGGACCCCGACAGCCCCGTCGGCCCCGTCCGCCCCGTCCGTCGCGGCGGACCGCGACGGGGGCCGATGAGTGCACCGGCCACCCTTTCGCGTACTGGGGGGCGAGGTTCACCGGACCCCGGCGGAAAGGCATCATGAAGTCCGTGCCCCACGTGACATCGCTTCGCCGCGCGCCCGTTCAGCGGCGCAGCGCGGAACGGCTGACCAGGATCCTCGACGCCTGCGCCGCCCTCCTCGACGAGGTCGGCTACGACGCCCTGAGCACCCGCGCCGTGGCCGCGCGCGCGGGCGTCCCCATCGGCTCGGTCTACCGCTTCTTCGGCAACAAGCGGCAGATGGCCGACGCCCTCGCCCAGCGCAACCTGGAGCGGTACACCGAGCAGGTCACCGGACGCCTCGACGGGGCGCGGCCGGGGGACTGGCGGGCCGCCATGGACGCGGTGCTGGACGAGTACCTGAGCATGAAGCGCACCGCACCCGGCTTCACGCTCGTCGACTTCGGCAACCAGATACCGGTCGGCGTCCGGCAGTCCGAGCCCAACACCCGCGTCGCCGACCGCCTCACCGACCTGCTCTCCGGGCACCTCGGCCGCACCCCGGACGAGGAACTGCGGCGGGTCTTCCTCGTCGCCGTGGAGAGCGCCGACACCCTCGTCCAGCTCGCCTTCCGGGTCGACCCGCAGGGCGACGAGGCGATCATCCACGAGACGCGGGAATTGCTGCGCGCGTACCTGGGACGCGTGCTGGACTGAGGGCGGCACCGGTCGGCATCAGGGTCTCCCGTCCATGCCAACCGGTCGGTATGCTCGCCGGGACCCGCCCGCGCCCCGCGGCACGCCGTCGGCCCCGGCCGCACGGCGCCCCCGGCACCCGCCGACCACCTTCGGGAGGACCCGTGTCCCGCACCGCCCTGCGAATCTGCCCCCTGTGCGAGGCCACCTGCGGGCTGACCCTCACCGTCGAGGGCACCCGGGTCACCGGCGCCCGCGGCGACCGCGAGGACGTCTTCAGCAAGGGGTTCATCTGTCCCAAGGGCGCCTCCTTCGGCGCCGTCGACGGCGACCCCGACCGGCTGCGCACCCCGCTGGTCCGCACCGGCGGCGCCCTGCGCGAGGCCACCTGGGAGGAGGCCTTCGACGCGGTGGCCGCGGGACTGCGCCCGGTCGTGGAGCGGTACGGCGCCGACGCCCTCGGTGTCGTCCTCGGCAACCCCAACGTGCACACCGTCGCCGGCGCCCTCTACCCGCCCGTCCTGCTCGGCGCCCTGCGCACCCGGAGCCTGTTCACCGCCTCCACCGTCGACCAGATGCCCAAGCACGTCTCCAGCGGACTCCTCTTCGGCGACGCCCACGCCATCCCGGTGCCCGACCTCGACCACACCGACCACCTGCTCCTCATCGGCGCCAACCCCCTGGAGTCCAACGGCAGTCTGTGCACCGCCCCCGACTTCCCCGGCCGGCTCAAGGCACTCAAGGCCCGCGGCGGCCGGCTCACCGTCATCGACCCGCGCCGCACCCGCACCGCGAAACTCGCCGACCGCCACCTCGCGATCCGCCCCGGCACCGACGCCCTGCTGCTCGCGGCGACGGTCCACACTCTCTTCGCCGAGGACCTCGTCGACCTCGGGCACCTCGCCCCGCACCTCGAGGGCGTCGAGGACGTGCGCGACGCCCTGCGGGAGTTCACCCCGGAGGCCGTGGCCGGCGCCTGCGACCTCGACGCCGACGTCATCCGCGTCCTGGCCAGGGAGCTGGCCGCCGCGCCCACCGCCGCCGTCTACGCCCGCATCGGCAGCTGCACCGTCCCGCACGGCACCCTGGCGAGCTGGCTGGTCGACGTCCTCAACATCCTCACCGGCAACCTGGACCGGCCGGGCGGCGCCCTGTTCCCGCAGGCCGCCACCGACCGCACGCCCCGGCCGGCGGGCCCCGGCCGCGGCTTCGCCCTCGGCCGCTGGCACTCCCGGGTGCGGCGACTGCCGGAGGCGAAGGGCGAGTTGCCGCTCTCGGCGCTCGCCGAGGAGATCGACACCGCCACCGACCAGGGCGAGCCGGTCCGCGCGCTGCTCGTGGTCGCGGCCAACCCGGTGCTGTCCGCCCCCGACGGCGACCGGCTCGACAAGGCCCTGGAATCACTGGACTTCATGGTCAGCGTCGACCCCTACCTCAACGAGACCTCCCGCCACGCCGACGTCGTCCTGCCCCCGCCCCCGCCCTCGCAGAGCCCGCACCACGACTTCGCCTTCAACACCTTCGCCATCCGCAACCAGGTCCGCTACAGCCGCTCCGCCGTCCCCCTCGAACCCGGCCGCATGGCCGAGACCGAGATCCTCGCCCGGCTGATCCTGGCCGTCACCGGGATGCACGGCACCGACCCGGCCGCCGTGGACGCGATGGTCGTCGACCAGACCCTCGGCAAGGCCGTGACCGAGGCGCACTCACCGGTGCACGGCCGCGACCCGCGCGAACTGGCCGCCCGGCTCACCGGGGACAACGGCCCCGAGCGCCGGCTCGACATGATGCTGCGCCTCGGCCCGTACGGCGACGGATTCGGCGCCCGGCCCGACGGCCTCACGCTGGAGCGGCTGCTGGCCCACCCGCACGGCATCGACCTCGGCCCGCTGCGCCCCCGGCTGCCGCAGCCCCTGAAGACGGTGAGCGGCAGGATCGAGCTGCTGCCCGGACCGATCGCCGGCGACCTGCCCCGGCTGCGGTCGGCGCTGCGCGAGCGGCCCGCCGGGCTCGTCCTGGTCGGCCGCCGCCACCTGCGCTCCAACAACAGCTGGATGCACAACGTGCCCGCTCTGACCGGCGGTTCCAACCGCTGCACCCTGCACATCCACCCCGCGGACGCGGCCCGCCTCGGCGTGACCGACGGCGCGCCGGTGCGGGTCAGGGGTGCCGGGGGAGAGGTGACCGCGCCCGCCGAGGTCACCGACGAGGTGCGCCCCGGCGTGGTGAGCCTGCCGCACGGCTGGGGCCACGACCGCCCCGGCACCCGGCTCGGCCACGCGGCGGGCGTGCCCGGCGTCAACGTCAACCAGCTCCTCGACGGCAGCCTGCTGGACCCGCTGTCCGGCAACGCGGTGCTCAACGGCGTCCCCGTCCAGCTCGCCGCAAGCCTGTGAGCTGGACTCGGCCGTGCTGTGCGCGGGCGTCGCCCCGCCGGTGCCGGTGCGGCCGCTCGGCCTGATGCCGACGGTCCTCGGCTTCCGCCTCGGGGTCGGGCAGCCGCTGTCCACGATGACCGTCGTGCAGGCCGCCCCGGAGGCCGCCCGGTCCACCGCCCTCGCCCTGCGCCTGACCGGCAACCGGGTGGGCCGGGTCGCCGCGCCGGCCGCCGCCGGACCGCTCGCGGGAGGCCGGACGGCGGGCGGCGGGGCGCGGTCGCGCGGGTGGGCCGCGAGGGGCCGTCGTTGCGCCGCACGAGCGATATCTGACGGCGCGTCCGGCGTTGGTGCCGTGGGTCATGACGTATATGCGTGAGAGTCCCATCGAAAGGTCGATTTGTATGAAAATCGTCTAACTCGGAGGAGCTTGCATGGCCACGCTGACACTTCCGCGGACCTTCTCCCGCGCGGGCGCCACCGTCGTCCTCACCGCCCTCGCCGCGGCGGGCGCGTCGTGGGTGGCGGCAGCCCCCGCGGCGGCCCAGGGAGAGAACGGCGACATCAGGATCCACCGAGAGGGCGTGCCCTTCGGGGTCTCCAAGGACGACCCGGTGACCTGCAAGTTCTACCTGGACGCCGTCAACTTCGACATCCTGCCCACCATCGCCTACACCATCACCCCGCAGCCCCCGCTGCCCACCGCGGCCACCGTCACCGGCGGTATCCAGCTCGCCGGCGGCGCCGGGCACACCGACCCCCTGGGTCTCGCGGACGGCCAGTACAAGATCACCTGGATCGTCGGGGGCGCCCCCAAGGAGAAGGTCTTCCGGGTCCGCTGCCACGACGACAAGCAGGAGGGTCAGCACTCCCCGGGCGGCCAGGGCCAGATCGAGGACCACCAGCGGGACGACCAGCGCTCCGACACCGGCTGGGGCCAGAGCGGCGGCGGCGACCACAACGACGGGCCGAAGGGCGGCGTGCACGCGGGCGGCGGCGGCCTGGTCGACACCGCGGGCGCGTTCTCCCCGGTGGCCGCCGCCGCGGCCGTGGGGCTGGTCGCGGTCAGCGGTGCGGTGTACTTCCGGCTGATCCGCCGGCGGCCGCATGGCGCCGCGTAGGCGCGGACGCAGGCCGTGGCACCGGACCCGTGCCTATCGCCTCGCCAGGACGGCTCTGCTCGCTACCGTCCTGGTGACGGTGGGGGTCCGGTGCGACGGACACCACCGGTCGGCCCCCGCCGTCCAGGCGGGCGACCCGGCCGCCGGCCCCGACTCCGCCCACGGCGACGGAGGGAGCGGGAGCCGGGAGGAGTCCGGTCCGGCCGGCCCGACGCCCCGGCCCACGCCCCCGCCCCGCCCGCTGCCCCGGTCCCGCCCGACGTCCCTGCGCGTCCCCTCCCTCGGGATCGACGCCCCGGTCACCGGGCTCCAGCTCGACGGGAACCGGCAGTTGGAGACCCCACCGCTCGACAAGCCCAAGCTGGTCGGCTGGTACGAGGGCGGCGCCACACCCGGCGAGACGGGCACCGCCATCGCCGTCGGCCACCGCGACACCGCGACCGGCCCCGCGGTCTTCTCCGCGCTCGCCCTGATCAAGCCCGGCAAGCAGATCGAGACCCGGCGCGCGGACGGCCGTACCGCCGTCTACACCGTGGACCGCGTGAAGGTCTTCGACAAGACCGGCTTCCCCGACAAGGAGGTCTACGGTCCCTCCCGGCGGCCGGAGCTGCGCGTGCTCACCTGCGGCGGCCTGTTCACCCGGCGCACCGGCTACACCAGCAACGTGGTGGTCTTCGCCCATCTGACCGCCACGAAGTGAGCGCGCCGCGCGAACGGCGGCGGCCGGGCCGGGGTCCGGCGCCCCCGAATGCCGCCGTCCGTTTCGGCCGCTGCCAGGCGCTCCGGTCATGGTGCCGCTGCCACTCTTCCCCGGCCGGGCACATTCCGTTAACTTCCGTGACCCGTGGGGCTCGTCGTCCGCCCGAGAGCGGTCGCGCAGGCGGAACGAGACGACGCGCCCCGGCCCCGTACGAACCCGCGCGGGGCCTTCGGACCCACGGAGCAGCGGCGCTCCGGACAGCCCCCGGGGGCGGCAAGATGACACGCGCCATATCTCTGC
Organism: Streptomyces sp. WI03-4A; assembly: GCF_033792105.1. Taxonomy (NCBI): domain Bacteria; kingdom Bacillati; phylum Actinomycetota; class Actinomycetes; order Kitasatosporales; family Streptomycetaceae; genus Streptomyces; species Streptomyces sp. WI03-4A. The sequence continues at coordinate 45,552 of NZ_JARAUO010000028.1, read as the reverse complement.
ACGACGTGAGCAAGTCCTACGCGCGGGGCCCCCGCGTGGTCGAGAACCTCTCGCTGGACATCGCGCCCGGCGAGTTCCTGGTCCTGCTCGGCCCCTCCGGCTGCGGCAAGTCCACCGTGCTCCGCATGATCGCCGGCCTTGAGGACATCGACCAGGGCCGGCTCCTCCTGGACGGCGAGTACGCCAACGACTGGCAGCCCTCGGAGCGCGACATGGCGATGGTCTTCCAGAACTTCGCCCTCTACCCGAGCATGACCAGCCGCGACAACATCGGCTTCCCGCTGCGCATCGAGGCCCCCGGCGCCGACCCGCGCCCCCGCGTGGACGCGACCGCCCGCATGCTCGGTATCGAGGACCTGCTCGACCGCTTCCCCGGACAGCTCTCCGGCGGCGAACGCCAGCGCGTCGCCATGGGCCGGGCCATCGCCCGCCACCCGTCCGCGTTCCTGATGGACGAGCCGCTGTCCAACCTCGACGCCAAGCTGCGCAACCACCTGCGCGCGGAGATCTCCCAGCTCACCCGCGAGCTGGGCGTCACCACCGTGTACGTCACCCACGACCAGTCCGAGGCCATGTCGCTCGGCGACCGGGTCGCCGTCCTGCGCGGCGGCGTCCTGCAGCAGGTCGGCAACCCGCGCGAGGTCTACGCCCTGCCCCGCAACGTCTTCGTCGCAGCCTTCATCGGCACCCCGCGCATCAACCTGCTGCGCGGCCTGGTGCGTGCCCCGCTGGACGGCGCCATGACCATCAGCCTGGGCAAGCAGTTCCTGCGGCTGCCCGAACCCCTCTCCCTGGATCACCAGTTGCTCCGGGTGCAGCAGGGACGCGAGGCGATCGTCGGACTGCGCTCGGAGGCGGTGCGCATCGCCAAGCACAGTGCGGCCCGGCCCGGCGAGGTGCCGCTCACCGGGCTGGTGGAGCACGTCGAGTTCCAGGGGCACGAGACCCTGGTCCACTTCGACACCGGCTCCCGCCCGGCCGTCGTGCCCGAACTGGAGGCCCCGCGCCCGGCCGCCCGGCCGGCCCGGCGGCGCCGCCGGGAGGCGCCCGGCGTGCTGGACCGGCTGCGCGAGCGGGCCGGCGCCCTGCGGGCGGGCCCGGTGGTGGTGCTGGACCACCCGGCGGACACGGAGGCCGAGCCCGCGCCCCCGGAGGGGCGGCTCCCCGGTGACCTGGTGGTGCGCACCACCCCCGACATCCGGCTCCAACACGGCATGCAGGTCCCGCTCCTGGTCGACCTCGCCCACCTGTTCGTCTTCGACCAGCACGGCGATCGCATCTGCCCGTCGCCGGCGCGGCTGCCCGACCTGGAGGAGTGAGTCGGGCACGGTGATCCGCCGCCGTCGACGCGCGGTGGTCCACCGCCGTCGGTCTCCTGGGAGGTCTGGTGGCAGGTGTCCCTGGCGCGCGAAAACTATCGCCGCTAGTTTGTTGCCGGACGACGGAGACCCGCCAGGAGGAAGCACCATGAAGGCACACGACGGCCTGTACATCGACGGCGCCTGGCGCCCGGCGGCGAGCCGGAACGTGATCGAGGTGGTGAACCCGGCCGACGAGCAGGTCGTCGCCCGGGTCCCGGCCGGTGACGCCGGCGACGTCGACACCGCCGTACGCGCCGCGCGCGCCGCGCTCCCGGGCTGGGCCGCCACACCCCCGGCCGAGCGGGCCGCCCGCCTGGCCGCCCTGCGCGACGTCCTGGTGGCCCGCAAGGACGAGATCGCCGAGACGGTCACCCTGGAACTGGGCTCCCCGCCGCAGTTCTCCCAGACTGTGCATGCCGGGGTGCCCATCGCGGTCGCGGGTTCCTACGCCGAACTGGCCGCCACCCACCCCTTCGAGGAGAAGGTCGGCAACTCCACCGTCCTGCACGAGCCGATCGGCGTGGTAGGCGCGATCACCCCCTGGAACTACCCGCTCCACCAGATCGTCGCCAAGGTCGCCCCCGCGCTCGCCGCGGGCTGCACCATCGTCCTCAAGCCCGCCGAGGACACCCCGCTCACCGCCCAGCTCTTCGCCGAGGCGGTGCACGAGGCGGGCGTACCGGCCGGTGTGTTCAACCTCGTCACCGGCCTCGGCCCGGTCGCCGGCCAGGCCCTCGCCGAGCACCCGGACGTGGACCTCGTCTCCTTCACCGGCTCCACGGCGGTCGGCCGCCGCATCGGCGCGCTGGCCGGCGGCGCCGTCAAGAAGGTGGCGCTGGAACTGGGCGGCAAGTCCGCCAACGTCATCCTGCCGAGCGCCGACCTCGCCAAGGCCGTGAACGTCGGCGTGGCCAACGTGATGTCCAACTCCGGGCAGACGTGCAGCGCCTGGACCCGGATGCTGGTCCACCGCGACCAGTACGACGAGGCGGTCGCGCTGGCCGCGGCCGCCGCGGCCCGCTACGGCGACCGCATCGGCCCGGTGGTCAGCGCCCGCCAGCGCGACCGGGTGCGCGGATACATCGAGAAGGGCGTCGCCGAGGGCGCCCGGCTGGTCGCGGGCGGACCCGAGTCGCCGCGCGAGACCGGCTGGTTCGTCAGCCCCACGGTCTTCGCGGACGTCACCGCCGACATGACCGTCGCCCAGGAGGAGATCTTCGGCCCGGTCCTGACCATCCTGCGCTACGAGGACGAGGAGGACGCCCTGCGCATCGCCAACGGCACGGTGTACGGTCTCGCGGGCGCCGTCTGGGCCGGCGACGAGGCCGAGGCGGTCGCCTTCGCCCGCCGCATGGACACCGGACAGGTGGACATCAACGGCGGCCGGTTCAACCCGCTCGCCCCCTTCGGCGGCTACAAGCAGTCCGGGGTCGGGCGGGAACTCGGCGGCCACGGACTCGCCGAGTACCTCCAGACCAAGTCCCTCCAGTTCTAGTCCCTCCAGCTCCGAGGAAGCCCCGAGCCATGACCGTACGAGCCGCTGTCCTGCCCGCCGTCGGCGCCCCCCTGGAGATCACCGAGATCGACCTGCCGGAGCCCGGCCCCGGACAGGTCCGGGTCCGCCTCGCCGCCGCCGGCGTCTGCCACTCCGACCTGTCCCTGTCCAACGGCACCATGCGGGTGCCCGTCCCGGCGGTCCTCGGCCACGAGGGCGCGGGGACGGTCGTGTCCGTGGGGGAGGGCGTCACCCACCTGGCCCCGGGTGCTCCCGTCGTCCTCAACTGGGCCCCCGCCTGCGGCGACTGCCACGCCTGCGCGCTCGGCGAGGTCTGGCTGTGCGCCAACGCGCTGAACGGCGCGGCGGGCGTCCACGCCCGCACCGCCGACGGCACCGAACTGCACCCCGGCCTGAACGTCGCCGCGTTCGCCGAGGAGACCGTGGTCGCGGCCTCCTGCGTGCTGCCGCTCCCGGACGGCGTCCCGCTGACCGACGCCGCCCTGCTCGGCTGCGCCGTCCTGACGGGGTACGGCGCCGTCCACCACGCGGCGCGGGTCCGCCGGGGCGAGACGGTGGCCGTCTTCGGCGCCGGCGGGGTCGGCCTCGCCACCCTGCAGTCGGCACGCATCGCGGGCGCCTCCCGGATCATCGCCGTCGACGTCTCCCCGGCCAAGGAGGAACTGGCCCGCGCGGCCGGCGCCACCGACTTCGTCCTCGCCTCCGACACCACCGCCCGCGAGATCCGCGCCCTCACCGGCAAGCAGGGCGCCGACGTCGCCATCGAGTGCGTGGGCCGCGCGGCCACCATCCGCGCCGCCTGGGACTCCACCCGCCGGGGCGGCCGGACGACCGTCGTCGGCATCGGCGGCAAGGACCAGGAGGTCACCTTCAACGCCCTGGAGATCTTCCACTGGGGCCGCACCCTGTCCGGCTGCGTGTACGGCAACACCGACCCGGCGCGCGACCTGCCGGTGCTCGCCGAGCACGTACGGGAGGGCCGGCTCGACCTCTCGGCCCTGGTCACCGAACGCATCGGGCTTGACGGCATCCCGGCCGCCTTCGAGAACATGCTCGCCGGCAAGGGCGGCCGGGCGCTGGTCGTCTTCTGAGGCTCAGGACACCCGCTCAGGACACCTTCTCGGGTCGCGGCTCCCCGGCCGCGACCCGGGTCGTCCGGCCGGCGCGCGCCCGGGAGCGCGACACCGCCACACCCGCCAGGCACAGCACACCGCCCGCCAGCGTGAGCACCCCGGGCACCTCGCCGAGCGCCAGCCACGACATCAGCACCACCAGCGCGGGCACCGCGTACGTCGTCGCGCCCATCCGGCTCGCGGTGGTGCGGGCCAGGGCGTAGGCCCAGGTGGTGAAGGCCAGCGCGGTCGGGAAGACACCCAGGTAGACCATGTTCAGGGTGGCCGACACGGGCGCGTGGGCGGCCTGGTGGACGAGCTGCCCGGCGAACGGCAGGCAGGCCACCGTACCGACCAGGCAGCCGAACGTCGTCACCTGCAGCGCGCTCGCCCCGCCCAGGGCGGGCTTCTGCGCGACGACACCGGAGGCGTACGCCACCGCCGCGAGCAGGCACAGCGCCACACCGAGCAGCGAGGACCCGCCGCCGCCCGACATCGACAGACCCACGGTCACCGCGCCCGCGAACGACACGGCCATCCCCGCCAGCAGCCTCGGCGGCATCGGGTCCCCGAGCAGCCGGGCGCCCAGCAGGGCGATCAGCAGCGGGCCCACGTTCACCACCAGCGCCGCGGTCCCCGCGTCCACCTGCTGCTCGCCCCAGTTCAGCACGACCATGTAGAAGCCGAACCAGAGCAGCCCGGAGAGCAGGATCCCGCGCCAGGCGGCTCTGGGCGGCAGCCCCTCCCGGCGTACGGCCCAGATGACCCCCAGGGCCACCGAGCCCGAAGCCAGCCGGCCGAGCGCCAGCGCGCCGGGCGAGTAGGCGTCCCCGGCGCTCCGGATCGACACGAAGGCGGAGGCCCACAGCACGACGGTCACGGCCGCCGCGCAGGTGGGGAGTATGTGGGGACGGTTCCGGAGGACGTTCATCATGCTCCTGAGGCTAAGCAGTCCCGCGGGCGGGGACCGGCGGGAATCGGACGGGGGTGTAAGCGGGCGGGGATCGGACGGCGCTTGGCCCGGCGGGGCCGGGACGGCGGCGGGAGTCGGCGGGATACGGACGGGGCGTGGGTCGGCGGGGACCGGCGGGACCCGGACAGGGCGGGAACCGGCAGGGACCGGCGGGGACCGGCGAGGACCGGCGGGGGCCGGCGAGGTCGGACGGGGAGTAGGGGGGCAGAGGTCGGCGGAAACGGGCGGGGTCCGACGGGGAGTGGGGGCGGCAGAGATCGGCGGGGACCGGCGCGAGCGTACGGTGGCAGGGACCGGCGGGATCGGACGGGGTGCAGGGCGGCGGGGACCGGCGGGGTCGGACGGGGCGGGGACCGGCGGGGTCGGACGGGGAGTAGGGGCGGCGGAGATCGGCGGGGTCGGACCGGTACGGGCGGGGCGCAGGGCGGCGAGGACCGGCGCGGGCGGACTGCGGCGGCCGACTGCGGCGGAGCCGGTCGCGCTCAGCGCAGCGCGGCCGGCTCGATGCCGAGCAGCTCGGACAGGGCCCGCTCGCCGGCGGGGGTCACCTTCACGGCCCGCGCGGAGCCGACGCGCACGCACCAGCGCGCGTCCAGCGCGTGCCGGCACAGCGCCGCCCCGGCCGCCCCGGCGAGGTGCGGCCGCCGCTCGGTCCAGTCCAGGCACGCCCGGGCCGGCGGGCGCCGGCCGGAGAGGTCCAGGGGGATGCCCGCCGCGCCGAACCACTCGATCCCCGCGTCCGTGAGCGCGAACCCCGTGTCCTGGCGCAGCAGCCCGCGCCCGGTGAGCGCGTCCGTGACCGCGATGCCCAGCCGCCCCGCGAGATGGTCGTAGCAGGTACGGCCACGGGCCATCGCCGAGCCGGCGCTCGACTCCCGCAGGCCGCGCACCGGGCGTGCCGCGGCCGCCGCGGCCGTCGGCGGCACCTGTGCGGCGAGGTCCTCGACGAGCTGGGCCATCCCCGCCCCGGCCAGCCGCACATACCGGTGGCGGCCCTGCCGCTCCTCGGTGAGCAGGCCCCCCGAGACCAGCTTGCCCAGGTGCTCGCTGACGGTGGAGGCGGCGACCCCGGCGTGCCGGGCCAGCTCCCCGGCGGTCCAGGCCCGTCCGTCGAGCAGCGCCAGCAGGCAGGTGGCCCGGGTCTCGTCGGCGACCAGCGCGGCGAACGCGGCGAGGGCGGCGGCCCGGGAGTCCTTGGTCATGCGTCCAGCATGGGCCACCGACGCTTCGGCGACGGCCGAATTGTTTGCGCCCGCTTCCCGCACCCTCCGCGCCCGCTTCCCGCACCCGCCCCGTACGTTCCCCCTCGGCCGCCGCACCGGCACTACACGCTCTGCCGCACCTGCTCGTACTGCTGCGCCAGACCGTCCAGCAACGCCGTCAGACCGGTCTCGAAGGCCCGCTCGTCGATCTTCTCCTGCTGGTCCGCGAGCAGGTGCGCCTGCCCGAGGTGCGGGTAGTCGGCGGGGTCGTAGGCGCTCGCGTCGTCCACGAAGCCCCCGGCGAAGGAGCCGAGCGCGGAGCCCATGATGAAGTAGCGCATGAGCGCCCCGATGGACGTGGCCTGCGCCGGCGGCCAGCCCGCGTCGACCATCGCGCCGTACACCGCGTCGGCCAGCCGCAGCGCCGCGGGGCGGCGGCCGGGTCCGCGGGCCAGGACCGGGACGATGTTCGGATGGGCGCGCAGCGCCGCCCGGTAGGACACCGCCCAGTCGTGCAGCGCGGTCCGCCAGTCCCGGCCGTCCTCGAACATCGACAGGTCGACCAGACCGCTCACCGAGTCGGCGACCACCTCGAGGATCTCGTCCTTGGTGCGGAAGTGGTTGTAGAGCGAGGGTCCGCTCACCCCGAGTCGGGCGGCGAGCCGCCGGGTGGAGACGGCCGCCAGGCCCTCCGTGTCCACGAGTTCCCGGGCCGTCTCGACGATCCGGTCGGTGCTGAGGAGGGGCTTGCGCGGTCGGGCCATGGCGCACATAGTAGGGCTGCAACTGGAAACTAGCAGTGCTAATTTAAATGTATGGCTTTCAAGATCCGTCTGGTGTGGGGTGATCTCGTGGTGAACCTGGGGCTCAGCGAGGAGCAGGCCGCCGTGCGGCGGCTCGCCCGGGACTTCGTGGAGCGCGAGATCGCCCCGCACGTCGTGGCCTGGGACCGGGCCGAGGAGGTCGACCGGGGCATCGTCAAGAAGCTCGGCGGCGTCGGCTTCCTCGGGCTCACCGTCGACGAGGAGTACGGCGGCTCGGGCGGCGACCACCTCGCCTACTGCCTGGTCACCGAGGAGCTGGGGCGCGGCGACTCCTCGGTCCGCGGGATCGTCTCGGTGTCCCTGGGCCTGGTGGCCAAGTCGATCGCGGCCTGGGGGAGCGAGGAGCAGAAGCGGCGCTGGCTGCCGGGGCTGACCGCGGGCGACTACGTGGGCTGCTTCGGCCTGACCGAGCCGGGCACCGGCTCCGACGCGGGCAGCCTCGCCACGCGTGCCGTGCGCGACGGCGGCGACTACGTCGTCAACGGCTCCAAGATGTTCATCACCAACGGCACCTGGGCCGACGTCGTCCTGCTCTTCGCCCGTTCCACCGACGCCCCCGGCCACAAGGGCGTCTCCGCCTTCCTGGTGCCCACCGACACCCCCGGGCTGACCCGCCGCACGGTCCACGGCAAGCTCGGCCTGCGCGGCCAGGCCACCGCCGAGCTGGTGTTCGAGGACGTCCGCGTGCCCGCCACCGCGATGCTCGGCGAGGAGGGCAAGGGCTTCTCCGTCGCGATGTCCGCGCTGGCCAAGGGGCGGATGTCGGTCGCCGCCGGCTGCGTCGGCATCGCCCAGGCGGCCCTGGACGCGGCGGTCGGCTACGCCGGGGAGCGCGAGCAGTTCGGCAGGTCCATCGCCCACCACCAGCTCGTGCAGGAGCTGATCAGCGACATGGCCGTGGACGTGGACGCGGCCCGGCTGCTCACCTGGCGGGTGGCCGACCTGGTCGACCGGGGCGAGCCGTTCGCCGTCGAGTCCTCCAAGGCCAAGCTGTTCGCCTCCGAGGCCGCCGTCCGGGCCGCGAACAACGCCATCCAGGTGTTCGGCGGCTACGGCTACATCGACGAGTACCCGGTCGGCAAACTGCTGCGCGACGCCCGCGTGATGACCCTCTACGAGGGCACCAGCCAGATCCAGAAGCTGCTCATCGGACGGGCGCTCACCGGGGTCTCCGCCTTCTGAGTACGCGCCCTGAGTATCCCGGCGGATGTGGCGCGGGCCGCATCCGCCGACGATCGACGTCATGAGTGACACACCGGTCAAGCAGCAGAACACGGCCGCCTTCTACGGCCAGGCCGTCGCCTCCTTCTCGGTCGCCATGGCGGCCACCGCCGTCGGCATCCTCCGCCTCGACGCCGACGCCTGGGTCCGGGCCTTCCTGGCCATCGCCGTCCTGTACCTCGTCACCTCCGCCTTCACCCTCGCCAAGGTGATCCGGGACCGCCAGGAGGCGGGGCGGATCGTCAGCCGCGTCGACCAGGCCCGGCTGGAGAAGCTGCTCGCCGAGCACGACCCGTTCGAGAAGCTGTGAAAAGCTCCGAGCAGCCACGCTAAGCGCCCGCTCACCGTCGGCGGTATGGTGGTGCTCCTGTCACCGAGAGGGGCGAGCGAGCGATGAGTACGGCGGAGGAGACGACCGGCGGCGAGGTCGAGCCGTGGGAACAGGTCACCCCTGACGCGGCCCGGCGACTGCTGGTCGCCGCCGTGGAGGCCTTCGCCGAGCGCGGCTACCACGCGACGACGACCCGCGACATCGCGGGCCGGGCCGGCATGAGCCCGGCGGCGCTCTACATCCACTACAAGACCAAGGAAGAGCTGCTCCACCGGATCAGCCGCATCGGCCACGACAAGGCGCTGGACATCCTGCGCACGGCGGCCCGGCGCGAGGGTACCGCGGCCGAGCGGCTCGCCGACGCGGTCAGCTCCTTCGTGCGGTGGCACGCCGGACGGCGCACCACCGCGCGGGTCGTGCAGTACGAGCTCGACGCGCTCGGCCCCGAGGCCCGCGCCGAGATCGTCGCGCTGCGTCGGCAGGTGGACGCCGAGGTGCGCGGCATCATCGAGGACGGCGTGGCCTCAGGCGAGTTCCAGGTGCCGGACGTACAGGGCACCACGCTCGCGGTGCTGTCGCTCTGCATCGACGTGGCCCGCTGGTTCACCGTGAACGGGCCGCGCACCCCCGAGCAGGTCGGCGCGCTCTACGCCGACCTCGTGCTGCGGATGGTGGGCGCCGGCCGGCCCGCCCCCGGCCCGGAGGCGGACGCGCCCGGGACTCAGAGGTAGTACCGGGCCACCGACTCCGCGACGCACACCGGCTTGTCGCCGCCCTCGCGCTCCACGGTGAAGGCCACGGCCACCTGCACACCGCCCGGCACGTCCTCGACCCCGGTGATGGTCGCCGTGGCACGCAGCCGGGAGCCGACGGGGACGGGCGCGGGGAAGCGGACCTTGTTGGTGCCGTAGTTGACGCCCATCTTCACGCCCTCGACGCTGATCAGCTGCGGCCCGAACAGCGGCAGCAGCGAGAGGGTCAGGTAGCCGTGGGCGATGGTGGTCCCGAACGGCCCGGCGGCGGCCTTCTCCGGGTCCACGTGGATCCACTGGTGGTCCCCGGTGGCCTCGGCGAACAGGTCGATCCGCTTCTGGTCGACCTCCACCCAGTCCGTGTGGCCCAGCTGCTCGCCCACGGCGGCCCGCAGCTCGTCGGGGGAGGTGAAAGTCCTCGGTTCTGCCATGTTCCCGGCCTCTCGCTCGCATGTCTAAGCAACTGCTTAGCATGCTCGGGTCGGCGGCCCCTGTCAACGGACCACGACCGGACCGGCCGGTAGGCTCCGCCGGGTGCCCCAGATCCCCGAGCAGATCCACGAGCTGACCGTGGGCCAGTTGTCCGCGCGCAGCGGCGCCGCCGTCTCCGCCCTGCACTTCTACGAGTCCAAGGGGCTGATCAGCAGCCGCCGCACCGCGGGCAACCAGCGCCGCTACACCCGGGACACCCTGCGCCGCGTCGCCTTCGTGCGCGCCGCCCAGCGCGTCGGCATCCCGCTGGCCACGATCCGCGAGGCCCTCGCGCGGCTCCCGGAGGAGCGCACCCCCACCCGCGCGGACTGGGCGCGCCTGTCCGAGGCGTGGCGCTCGGAGCTGGACGAACGGATCAGGCAGCTCAACCGGCTCCGGGACCACCTCACCGACTGCATCGGCTGCGGCTGCCTGTCCCTGGACGGCTGTGTGCTGTCCAACCCGGACGACGTGTTCGGCGAGCGGCGGACCGGATCGAGGCTGATGCCCGGCTAGCCGCGGCTAACGCCCTGTCCCCGGGCCGGTGTTGTCCCGCAGGGCCAGTGCCGCGGTCACCAACTCGGCGTTGGACGAGGCCCGTTTCCCGTCCGGCAGGAACAGCGTGTCCTCCAGACCGATCCGGGTGGCCAGGCCGAGCCGTGCCGCCAGCCGCAGCACCGGCCAGGTGCCGCCCTCCTCGCCGTGCAGCAGGACGGGGCGGCCGAAGGCGTCGCCGATGCCGGCCAGCAGGGCCCGCGCCGAGTCCTCGGCCGTCGCCGGGTCCGGGTCGGTCACCTCGGCCAGCACCCGCAGCACGCTCGGCCCGAGCGGGGAGGCCGCGAACCGGGCCGCGCCGTCCGTGCCGGACCAGATGCCCGCCTCCACGCCGACGCCCATGGTGAGGAACCGGTCGGCCACGTCCTCGGCGCCGGGCTCGTGCCAGTTGACCGAGACGAAGTCCGGCAGCACCGACCAGCAGGACACCCGCGCCAGTCGCGCCGCCGGGTCGGGGGCGGCCCAGGCGCCCGTGGTGACCCCGAGCGGCACCCTCACCCGCTGCCGCAGGACGTCGATGGTCTCCTCGACCACACGCGGGGAGAGACTGTCCCGTCCGCACGGCGTCTTCGGGTGGACATGGACCTCCGTGGCACCGGCCGCCACGGCCTCGGCCGCGGACCGCGCCAACTCCCCCGGGGACAGCGGCACCGCCGCTCCGTCGGCACCCGAGCGGCGCCCGTTCAGACACACCTGCACCATGGTCCGATGGTGCCAGGGGCCACTGACAGCACCACCGCGCCCGTGCGCGTCGCCCCGGGCACATCAGGGGGTGCGGCATCCCCGGCGCACCCCCCGTGCATCCCCGCCGAACGGTCCGGCCCTTCGGTCAGGCCGACATCAGCAGCCGCCCGTGCCTGGCGTACGCCAGCGCCTGGGGCGTGAGCACGGGCCGGGGCACGAGGATCCCGCAGTCCGCGCAGACCGGTCCTGAGGAGGGTTCGTGGTCCAGGCCGTATCTCCACACGAGGCGTTCACCGCCGCACACCGGGCAGGCGGCCCCCGGATCGCGGTTCAGCGCGGCGATGATCCGGCGCAGCACCTCCGCCAGCGGCTCGTCCGGGTGCACCCGCGGGTCGTCGCACCAGGCGACCCCGAACCCGCCCCAGGTCAGCCGGTGCCAGTCGTCCACGCTGCCCGGCCGGCGCAGCCCGTCGTGCTTCTCCTTCTTGCGGCGCTCGGCGAACTCGGCCTCGTAGCCGAGCCATACCGCCCGCGCCTCCTCCAGCTCCTCCAGTGCGGCCACGAGCCGCGCCGGGTCGGGGGACCGGTCCTCCGGGCCGAAACCGGCCCGCGAGCAGAGATGGTCCCAGGTCGCGCGATGCCCGTAAGGAGCGAACCGCTCCAGGCACTTGCGCAGTGAGTAGCGCCGCAGCGCCAGATCACATCGCGGATCTCGCACCTGTCTCGCGAGACTTCGGAATCCGGCCATCGCCCTGCACCTCCGTCACACCTGCGTCCGCACTTCGGTCACTTCGTCGTCGCCGTACGGGTTCCGCGCGACATCGCCGAGTAGACGTGTCGACACACGATTCGGCTCCATCCGTTTTCCGATGCCCTCCCATAAGGCGCCCCGGGTTGACCGCCCGGCACCGGCCCAACGACTCCGAAAGTTGACGCATGTTCATCTTCAATCCCGGGGATACCGGCGGTAACGTCCGGCCCACCCCCGTTCGGGAGGAGTCGCCATGCCACGGCGCACCCCACGCAACGCGCTGTTCGACACACTGAGAACTCCCCGCAAGCTCGCCGGGTTCCTGAAGACGGCGTCCGTATGCGTTCTGATCGCCGGTCTGCTCTCCCCGCTCACCCAGGCAGCCGCCGCCGAAACCGCCGCCACCTCGAACGACTACTGCGGCGGCCAGTGCTCGGACATCCTGCCGCCCGGTGAGAACGGCAACGCCACGCTTGCCCAGATTCTGCTCAACCAGGCATTCGGCACCCAGCCCTCGCACGCCGAGGACCAGCTCGGCCCCTACGCCAACCTGGCGACCGGCTACTCCGGTCTCACCGACGCCAAGATCAACACGTTCTTCAACGACGCCTCCTTCGGGGTGCCTTCGGACCAGGTCGCCTCCACCGAGAAGCCCGCCGGCCGCGGCGACGTGACGATCGTCCGCGACAAGAAGGCGGGTGTGCCGCACATCACGGGCACCACTCGCTACGGCACCGAGTTCGGCGCCGGGTACGCGGCCGCCGAGGACCGGCTGTGGCTGATGGACGTCTTCCGGCACGTGGGCCGCGGCCGGCTCACCGGCTTCGCGGGCGGCGCCGCCGCCAACCAGGGCCTGGAGCAGCAGTTCTATCGCAACGCGCCGTACACCGAGGCCGACCTCCAGGCGCAGATCGACGGCGCCGTCGCCCGCAACGGCGCACGCGGGCAGCAGGCCCTCGCCGACGTCAACGCCTACCTCGACGGCGTCAACGCCTACATCGACGCCTCCGACAGCGGGCGCTACTTCCCCGGCGAGTACGTCCTGACCGGTCACAAGGACTCGATCACCAACGCCGGCACCATCGACCACTTCAAGGTCACCGACATGGTGGCGCTGGCCTCCGTCATCGGCTCCCTGTTCGGCTCCGGCGGCGGCGGGGAGGTCGACAACGCCCTGTCGCTGCTGGCCGCCCAGTCCAAGTACGGTGTGGAACAGGGCACCGCGGTCTGGGAGTCCTTCCGCGAGCGCAACGACGCCGAGGCCGCCCTCACCGTGCACGACGGCCGCAGCTTCCCCTACGCCACCAAGCCCGCCGACCCCAAGGGCGAGGCGCTGCCCGACGCCGGCTCCGTCACCCAGGAACCGCTCGTCTACGACCGCACCGGCAGCGCCGCCACCGCGAGCGCGAAGAGCACCTCGGCGGCCGCGGCGAAGACCACCCTGGGCTCCGCCCGGCGCGGCATGTCCAACGCCCTCGTGGTCAGCGGCAAGTACACCGCGAGCGGCCACCCGATCGCCGTCTTCGGGCCGCAGACCGGCTACTTCGCCCCGCAGCTGCTCATGCTCCAGGAGATCCAGGGCCCGGGCATCAGCGCCCGCGGCGCCTCCTTCGCCGGCCTGAGCATGTACGTGGAACTGGGCCGCGGGCAGGACTACTCCTGGAGCGCCACCACCTCGGGACAGGACATCATCGACACCTACGCGGTCGAACTGTGCCAGGACGACTACCACTACCTGTTCCACGGCACCTGCACCGCGATGGACAAGGTCGAGCAGAAGAACGCCTGGAAGCCGACCGTGGCCGACGGCACGGCCGCCGGGTCGTACACGATGCGCGTGTGGCGCACGAGGTACGGCCCGGTGCAGTACCGCGCCACCGTCGGCGGCAAGAAGGTCGCCTACACCTCCCTGCGCTCCTCCTACCTGCACGAGGCCGACTCGATCATCGGCTTCCAGATGCTGAACGACCCCGACTACGTCAAGAGCCCGCAGGACTTCCAGAGCGCGGCCCAGCACATCAACTACACCTTCAACTGGTTCTACGCCGACTCCCAGCACACCGCGTACGACAACAGCGGCGACAACCCGGTCCGGGCGGCCGGCGTCGACGCCGAGTTCCCCGTCTGGGCCCAGCCGGCGTACGAGTGGCAGAGCTGGGACCCGGCCACCAACACGGCCGCCTACACCCCGGCCTCCGCCCACCCCAACTCCGTCGACCAGGACTACTACATCTCCTGGAACAACAAGCAGGCCAAGGACTACACGACCGCGTCCTGGGGCGACGGGTCCGTGCACCGCGGCAACCTGCTCGACGACCGGGTGCGCCGGCTGGTCGCGGCCGGCGGGGTGACCCGCGCGAAGCTCACCCAGGCCATGGCCGACGCCGCCCTCGCCGACCTGCGCGCCGAGGACGTGCTGCCGAAGCTGCTCAAGGTGATCAACTCCTCCCCGGTGACCGACACCGCGGCCGCCGCGGCGGTGAGCAGACTCCAGGCGTGGGTCGCCGCGGGCGCGAGGCGCACCGAGACCGCGGCCGGTTCCAAGCAGTACGCCGACGCCGACGCGATCCGCATCCTGGACGCCTGGTGGCCGCTGCTGGTGAAGGCGGAGTTCGAACCCGGGCTCGGCAGCGACCTGTACACCGCGTTCGCCGCCGACCTGCCCGTGGACGAGGCCCCGTCGGCCGGTCACGGCCCGACCGGGTCGCACGCCGGGAGCTCCTTCCAGTACGGCTGGTGGAGCTATGTCGACAAGGACATCCGGGCCGTGCTCGGCGAGCCGGTGCAGGGCGGTCTGGCGCAGAAGTACTGCGGCGGGGGCAGCCTCACCGCCTGCCGGGACGCCCTGATCAGCACCCTGAAGCAGGCGGCGGGACTGACCGCGGCCCAGGTCTACCCGGGCGACGACCAGTGCTCGGCCGGTGACCAGTGGTGCGCGGACTCGATCGCCCAGCGCACCCTGGGCGGCATCAAGCACGGCCGGATCAGCTGGCAGAACCGGCCGACCTTCCAGCAGGTGGTGGAGTACACCTCGCACCGGTGAGGTGACGCGGGCGGCGGGTCAGCGGATGCGGCCCGCCGCCAGTACCAGCCGGGCCAGCTCCGGGTGCAGGATGTCGCTGTGCGCCCCGGCCGGCCCGCCGCCGCGGCACACGACCGCGGCCGCGTCGACGTTCACGCAGCCCGACGCGGGCAGCGGGCCGCGCAGGGCCGCCGCGAGGTCGTGGACGGCGGTGCCCGGCACCGCCTGGACCCCGTCGTGGCCCATGGCACCCCACCGGGCTCCCAGCGCCCGGCCGAGGTCGAACCCGGCGACCGACCGGTCGTCGCCCGACATCCGGGAGGCCAGCGGGTAGAAGGTGCCCAGGGCCCCGTCGAAGCGCGAGTGACAGCACACCAGGGGACCGTCGATCCGCTTCTGCCGGTCGGCCAGCGCGCCCTCCGTGTCCGCCGCGCCGGGCAGCCGGGCGGCGAACGCGTAGTGCGAGAAGGCCCCTTGAAGCAGCGTCACGGACTTCACCGTGCGCACACCGCCGGGCAGCCCGCGCAGCGCGAACGACACCAGCCGCCCGCCGAAGCTGTGCCCGACCAGGTGCACCCGCACGCCGGGGGCCGCGGCGGCCAGCCGGCCGACGAACGGCCCGAGCCCGCGCTCGCCCACGGTCCCGGCCCGCTTCTTCATCGTGTAGTACGTCGCCTGCCGCAGCAGCTCCTTGGCGCCGTCCCACGGGTTGGGCAGCGTGAACCCGGCCGGCTCCCGCGGCGCGCCGAGGCCCGCCAGGGCCCCGGCGAACTCGGCGCAGGCGGCGCCCGCGTCCCCGCCGAACACCAGTGGCTCGCCCTCGTCGCCGGACGTGTCGGCCGCCGCGGCCGTCCGCGGGGAGTCGGTCAGCAGCCGGACCAGCCGCCCGAACTCCGCCGGTCCCTCGTCGCCCGCCGGCTGCTCGTCCAGCATCCGGGCCAACTGGTCGAGCACGGTGGTCCGGCCGGGGAAGACGTCCAGCAGCGCCCGCCGGGTGTCCTTGTCCAGGGCGGGACCGGGCACCGCCTGCGCCGCGGCGGCCGCCGCCGAGCGGGGGAAGTCGGGGATCGGCTCGTCGCAGAACCGCATCGACGGCCAGATCACCCCCACGTACCCGATCCGCGCGTCGGGGGCGAGCCCCGGGACCGGCGCGAAGAAGGCCCGGTACAGCGCCGTGGCGCCCGAGCGGTCGTTGTTCCAGCCGTGCGCGAAGACGATCAGGTCACGGACGCCGTGGTCCGTGACCTGCGACAGCAGCCGGTCGCGTTCGGGACCGTCCACGTCCCCGTCGGCGTCGAAGGTCAGCTCCCAGTAGGGAGTCACGCTCATCCCCGGATCCGCCATGCCAGGCTCCCTCGTCCCCCCGAAACGATGCGATGTGCGCGTATCGTCCTGCGACGGGGCAGAGTTGGCCATACCGTGCGGGTCACTTGTAGAGCAGGTATCCCTCCCGGACCCGGCGGAACGCCGCGAGCTCCGTCTGCCAGGCGCCGGTCACCTCGTCCACACCGGCCCCCGCGTCGATCATCGTGCGCACCCGGCCGGAGCCGGTGAGCTTGTCGATCCAGTCGTCCGGGCGCCAGGCGAAGCCGTCCCAGACCTTCCGGGCGGTCACCAGCAGCGCGATCCCGGTGCGCACGGGGTCGTAGGCGGCGCGGTCGTGCACGTGGATCTGCACACCGCCGACGGTCTTGCCCTGGAACTTGGAGAAGGTGGGCGCGAAGTACGCCTCCCGGAACCGCACGCCCGGCAGCCCCAGTTCACCGGCCGCGGCGGCCCAACGCCCGTCGATGCCCTCGGCGCCGAGCAGTTCGAAGGGCCGGGTGGTGCCGCGCCCCTCGGAGAGGTTGGTCCCCTCGAACATGCAGGTGCCCGAGTAGACCAGCGCGGTGTCCGGCGTCGGCATGTTCGGGCTCGGCGGCACCCAGGGCAGGCCGGAGGCGTCGTAGAACGCGTCGCGCTTCCAGCCGGTCATCCGTACGGTCTCCAGCGGGACGGGCGTGGTCAGGAACTCCCCGTTGAACAGCCGGGCCAGCTCGGCGACCGTCATGCCGTGCGCCTGCGAGATCGGCTGCCGGCCGACGAACGTGGCGAACTCCTTGTGCAGCACCGGCCCCTCGGCCGCCCGGCCGGTCACCGGGTTCGGGCGGTCCAGCACGACGAACCGCTTGCCCGCGAGCGCGGCCGCCTCCATGCAGTCGTAGAGCGTCCAGATGTACGTGTAGAAGCGGGCGCCCACGTCCTGGATGTCGAAGACGACCGTGTCGACGCCGGACGCGGTGAACACGTCGGCGAGCGGCCGGCCGCTCTTGAGGTACGTGTCGTAGACCGGCAGGCCGGTCGCCGGGTCGTCGTAGCGGCCCTCGGAGCCACCCGCCTGGGCGGTGCCGCGGAAGCCGTGCTCCGGGCCGAACACCGCGGTCAGCCGGACGCGGGGGTCCTGGTGCATGACGTCGACGATGTGCCGGGCGTCCCGGGTGACGCCGGTGGGGTTGGTGACGACGCCGACGCGCCGGCCGCCGAGCGCGGCGTACCCGTCGGCCGCGAGTCTCTCGAACCCGGTGCGCAGGGGTGCGCGGTGCCGGGGGCCGGCGCGGTGGGGGGAGAGGACGGGAACGGCCGCCATCGAGGCCGAGGCCGCCAGCGTGGCCGAGGCGAGTAGGTTCCGTCGGGACAGGCGCATGGGGTTGCCTCCGTCGTGGGGAACGTGCGGGACGTCGGTGCCGGGTCGCGCTCGCGCGGCGCCGCCGGGGGAACGTGGTGGCACCGTGCCCTTTGAGGTTGGGACAGTTCCCCTTCCCTCACACATACCGACCGGTTAGTCTGGTCGTCGCCGAGCCCAGTCGTGCCGTGTCGAAGGAGACCGATGGTGGAAGCCGTGCAGGATGCGGGAGTGGTGGTCACCGGAGCCGGCGGGGGGATCGGGGCCGCGCTGGCCCGCCGGTTCGCCGCGGCCGGCGCCCGTGTCGTCGTGAACGACCTGGACGCCGAGAAGGCCAAGGCCGTCGCGGCGGAGATCGGCGGCACCGCCGTCCCCGGAGACGCCTCCGCGATCGTCGCCGACGCCCGTGACGCGCTCGGCGGCACCGTGGACGTCTACTGCGCCAACGCGGGCGTCGCCTTCGAGGACGCGGGCGCCGGGGAACCGCTCGACGAGCGCTCCTGGGCCCTGTCCTGGGACGTCAACGTGATGGCCCACGTCCGCGCCGCCCACGCGCTGCTGCCCGCGTGGCTGGAGCGCGGGAGCGGCCGGTTCGTCTCGACCGTCTCCGCCGCCGGGCTCCTCACCATGATCGGCGCCCCCTCCTACGCCGTCACCAAGCACGGCGCGCTGGCCTTCGCCGAATGGCTCTCCCTCACCTACCGCCACCGCGGCGTACGGGTCCACGCCGTCTGCCCCCAGGGCGTGCGCACCGACATGCTGGCCGCCACCGGCAGCGCCGGCGACCTGGTGCTCCGGCCCAGCGCGATCGAGCCGGACGACGTGGCCGAAGCCCTCTTCCGGGGCATCGAGGAGGACCGCTTCCTGATCCTGCCGCACCCCGAGGTCGCCGAGTACTACCAGGCGCGGGCCGCCGACACCGGCCGGTGGCTGGCCGGCATGAACCACCTCCAGCGCAAGTGGGAGGCCGGCCGGTGACCGCCTCCCCCTACGCGGCCCGCCCCTGGCTGGCCCTGCTCACCGACGCCCAGCGCGCCCCGGTCACCCCCGCCGACTCCCTCGTGCACGCCCTGCGCGAGGCGGTCGCCGAGGCCCCCGACCGCGCCTTCCTCGCCTACTTCGACGCCCGCCTCTCCTACCGCGAGACGGACGCCCTGACCGACTCGCTGGCCGCCCACCTCGCCGAGCGCGGTGTGCGGCGCGGCGACCGGGTCGCCGTCCTGCTGCAGAACTCCCCGCACTTCGTGCTGGCCGTGCTCGGCGCCTGGAAGGCGGGCGCGACCGTCGTGCCCGTCAACCCCATGTACAAGTCGGCCGAGGTCGCCCACGTGCTGCGGGACGCCGAGGTGACCGCCCTGGTCTGCTCCGACCGGGCCTGGGAGTCGTACCTGCGCGACACGGCGGCCGGCTCGCCGGTGCGGATCGTGCTCACCGCGTGCGAACGCGACTTCCAGACCCGGGACGACGCGCGCGTGCTCGCCTTCGAGCGGCTGCCCCGGCCGGCCGACACCGACGACCTCGCGGCCGTCGCCCGGCAGGGCGGGAGGGCGCCAGCGGACCGCGCCCCCCGCCCCGGCGACATCGCCCTGATCAGCTACACCTCGGGCACCAGCGGCACCCCCAAGGGCGCCACCAACACGCACGCCAACATCATGCACAACGCCGAGCGCCAGCGAACGGGGCTCGGCCTGCCCGACGCGCCCGTCTACTACGCCCTCGCACCCCTGTTCCACATCACCGGCATGGTGTGCCAGTTCGGCGCCTGTCTGGCCGGCGTGGGCACCCTGGTGCTGACGTACCGCTTCGAGCCCGGCGTCGTCCTGGAGGCGTTCGCCGAGCACCGGCCGCACTACACCGTCGGCCCGTCCACCGCCTTCATGGCGCTGGCCGCCCACCCGGCCGTCACCCGCGCGCACTTCGCCTCCTTCGTCAACATCTCCTCGGGCGGCGCCCCCGTGCCCCCGGCCCTGGTGGAACGGTTCCGCGAGCGCTTCGGGCCCTACATCCGGGTCGGCTACGGCCTCACCGAGTGCACCGCGCCCTGCGCCTCCGTCCCGCCCGGCCTGGAGGCACCCGTCGACCCGGGCTCGGGGACGCTGTCCGTCGGCCTGCCCGGCGCCGACACCCTGGTGCGCGTCCTGGACGACCGGGGCGAGGAGGTACCCCTCGGCGAACCCGGCGAGATCGTCGTGCGCGGGCCCCAGGTGGTGCCCGGCTACTGGCGGCGGCCCGACGCCACCGCCGAGACCTTCCCGGACGGCGAGCTGCGCACCGGCGACATAGGGTTCATGGACCCGCAGGGCTGGCTCTACGTCGTGGACCGCAAGAAGGACATGATCAACGCGTCCGGCTTCAAGGTGTGGCCCCGCGAGGTCGAGGACGTCCTCTACACCCATCCGGCGGTACGCGAGGCGGCCGTGGTCGGCGTCCCCGACGGCTACCGCGGGGAGACCGTACGCGCCTACATCAGCCTGCGCCCGGACAGCGACACGGACCCGGATGAACTGGCGGCGTACTGCAAGGAGAGACTGGCCGCCTACAAATACCCCCGCCAGGTGGAGATCCTGCCCGACCTGCCGAAGACGGCAAGTGGGAAGATCCTCCGGCGGGAACTGCGCTCCCGCGCGCGGGACAGCGCCGACGACAGTCAGTAGACACGACGGAAAGGCAGGTGGCGGCAGTGCCCAGGACGACGGACGGAGACGGGACCCCCGTTCCGCAGCGGCTGCTGGACGCCGCCACCCGCCTCTTCGCCGAGCAGGGATACGACCGCACCTCGGTGCAGGAGATCGTGGAGGCGGCCGGCGTCACCAAGGGGGCGCTCTACCACTACTTCGGCTCCAAGGACGACCTGCTGCACGAGGTGTACGCACGCGTGCTGCGCGTCCAGCAGGAGCGGCTCGACGCGTTCGCGGGCGCCGACGAGCCGGTCGAGAAGCGGCTCAGGGCCGCGGCGGCGGACGTCGTGGTCACGACGATCGAGAACCTCGACGACGCGATGATCTTCTTCCGCTCCATGCACCAGCTCAGCCCGGAGAAGAACAAGCAGGTGCGCGCGGAGCGCCGGCGCTACCACGAACGCTTCCGCGCGCTGATCGAGGAGGGCCAGCGCGAGGGCGTCTTCTCCACGGCGACCCCGGCCGACCTGGTCGTGGACTACCACTTCGGCTCGGTCCACCACCTGTCGACCTGGTACCGCCCCGGCGGCCCCCTCACCCCCCAGCAGGTCGCCGACCACCTGGCCGACCTGCTGCTGCGGGCGCTGAGGCCGTAGCAGGGGTCCCGGCCGCGGCGCTAGCCGATGATCTCCTTGAAGAACATCACGCCGGTGACGGCCGCGCCGCAGCCCATGCTCACCGCGACCGGCCACGCGTTGCCCGCCAGCGCCGCCAGGACGGCGGCGCCGACGCCGGCCAGCGCCGCCAGCAGGAAGACCAGGGCGGCCCGCTGAGTGAGGAGCGGCCCGTCCCGTTCGGGCCGCGTGCGGTCGGACCGGTGCACCCCGGCCTCCTCAGCCGATGCCGTGGGCCGCGGCGCCCACCGACTCCCGCGGCCGCACCCGCACGCCGTCGCGGTCCGAGAGCAGCCACGGGTCCTGCGCGGGACGGACGAGCGTGAAGTCGACCCGGCCGTCCGCGAGCACCCGGACCCCGTGCACCGCCGGCTCGGGCAGGCTGTTGTAGTGGAACGGCGTCGAGAAGTAGTAGGCGCCGGTGTCCGGGACGACGATCAGGTCGCCGGGGTGCAGCGGGGGCAGCGCGCGGTCACGGGCCAGCAGGTCGCCGGCGAAGCACGCGGGGCCCGCGACGTCCTGGCGCACCGCGCGGCCCGCCTTGGCCGTGCCGTCGCCGGCGTGCGCCTCGATCCGCAGCGGCCAGGCGTCGGGCCCGAACACGGTCCGGGTGGCCACCTGCACGCCCGCGTGGGTGACGGCGATCGGGCGGCCCCCGGCCGTCTTGGTGTACTCGACGTACGCCGCCATGAAGCCGTTCTTGGCGAGCAGCGAGCGGCCGAACTCGGTGACCACCTCGTACCGGCCCGCGAACAGGCCGGGGGCGTGGGCGCGCAGCTGCCCGACGTACTCCGCGAACGTGGGCGTGAACGCGTCGTCGGCGAAGTTGACCGGCAGCCCGCCGCCGATGTCGATGCCCGCGACCCGGCCGGGCCCGAAGGCCGCCACGACCTCGTCGGCGAAATCCACCGCCTGCGCCACCCCGCGGGCCATGAGGTCGAGCGGGCAGCCCTGGGACCCGGTGTGCGTGTGCACCCAGGACAGCCAGGGGTGTTCGGCGAACGCCCGCAGCAGCCGCTCCCGGTTGCCCGGGTCGCCCAGCGGGACACCGAACTTCGAGGTGCTGGTGGCCGTGCTCATCGCGGCGATGGCGCCACCGCCGACCTGGCAGTTGAGCCGCACGCCGATCCGTGACGCCGAGGGGCGGTGCGCCAGGATCTCCGCGATCCGCTCCAGCTCCTGGAAGTTGTCCGCGTTGACGGACACCCCGAGGGCCAGGGCCCGCTCCAGCTCCGTCCGGGTCTTGGCCGGGGCGTCGAACACGATCCGTTCGGCGGGGAAGCCGGCGGCCAGCGCCCGGGCCAGCTCGCCCGCGGTCGCCACCTCGCAGCCCATGCCGAGCCCGGCCAGCTCCGCGAGCACGGGCACCAGGCAGTTCGCCTTGGCGGCGAACGTGTGCAGCACACCCGGCAGTTCGGGCGGACCGGGGAAGGAGTCCCGCAGGTCTCCGACCGTGACCTCGACCCCGTCCAGGTCGACGAAGGCGGCCAGCAGGGCCCGCTCCGGGTCGAGCAGTCCTTGCCGTACGGCCTCCTGGAGGATGCGTTCACGCCGTGCGGCGGCGGGGTTCACAGCGGTCATGGTGAGCCTTCCGGGGTCGTGGTCGCCGCCCGGGGAACCGCTCCCCGGACACCTCCCCAGACTTCCCGCCGCACCCGCCGCCCGTCTTCGTCGGTTCGGCAGAGACACCCCGGCCGCGACGGTGGAGGGGCCGTACCGCCCCACGACCCGGGCCGCCCGTTGTGCGCGCCCACGAGGACGGCGCCCTTCCGTGGTGCGGACGGACGAAGGGGCGGGCGGGGGGCTAAGTGGCGGACGAAGCGCCGGATCAAGGGGCGCACGAGGGCGGACCGGCGAGCGGACGGCCGCCCGCCTCGTCACGGCCGCGCCGTGGCCCCCGACTCCGGCCCCGCCTCGTCGCCCGCCTGCCCGCGCAGCCGCAGTTGCAGCTGTGCCAGCAGGCGGGCGTCCGGGCTGTCGAGGTCGAGCCCGGAGAGCTTGGTGATCCGGCCCAGCCGGTAACGCAGGCTGTTGGGGTGCAGCGACAGGCTGCGCGCGGCCGCGGACACGTCGCCGAAGTGGTCCAGATAGGCCCGCAGGGTCTCGACGAGGCTGCCGCCCTGCTCCGCGTCGGACACGGCCAGCCGCTCCACCGACGTCCCCGTCGGCAGGCGTACGTCGCGCAGCGCCTCGACCACCTGGAGGATGCCGATCGCGTCCGCCACGTCCGCCACCCGCGCCACGCTCCGGCCGTCCGCCGCGCCCTGGAGGGCCCGCAGCGCCTGTTCGGCGTCCCGGCGCGACCCGGCCGCCGCCGCCAGCGACGGCACCGCCTCGCCGAGGCCCACGCGCACCTGCCCGCCGGTCGCGGCGGTCAGCTGCGCGGCCAGCGACCTGCCGAGCTTCGTCACCTGCTCGCGGGCCGCCTCCGGGTCCCGCTCCAGCGCGCCGACCAGGACCAGGGCCCGGCCGCCCGCCGGCACCACCACGGCCCGGTGGCCGAACCCGGCGCAGTGCAGGCCGAGCAGGCCGTACAGCCGCGCGGGATTCTCGGACGGCGCCCCCAGGGGGGCGCGGTCGCCGAGGCCGACGGCGAGCACGGCGCAGGGCTCCTGCGCCGGCAGCGCCATGCGGTCGGCGAGCAGTTCGGCCGAGCCGCGCTCCTCCAGCAGCGCCCGCGCCGCGTCCTCCACCAGCCGGCTGTCGGCACCGCGCGTGCGGTGGTGGAGCAGGTGGGCGGCGGCCGCCCGGGACGCGGCCCGCAGGGCCTGCGCCGCGTTCGGCGCCAGGGGCCGGCCGGCGATGGCGGCCACCCAGAGGGAGCCCAGCACCTCGCCGCCCGACCGGACCGCGCACACCAGCCGCTCCGGATCGTCCCCCTGGGCCCGCCGGTGCAGCACGTCGTCCGTCGTCCACAGGGCGCGGAACAGCCCCGCCTCGCGCATGGCGGCCACGCGCCACGGCGGGACGCGCCGCCCCAGGATGGTCAGCCGGCGCATCTCGTCGACGTTCTCCTCGGTCGAGGAGTGCGCGAGGACCCGGGACTCGGTGTCCTCGATCGTCACCGAGCCGCCGACCAGGGCGGCCACCGCGTCGGCCAGGCCGTCGAGGTCGCCCAGGGCCGGTCCGGGCACCCCCGGCACCGGCGGTGCCCCCGCCGAGGCCAGCCCGGACCGCAGGACGCCCACGAGCTGGTCCCAGGGGCACCAGGCGGTGCGGAACAGCACCGCCGTACCGGCCCGCTCGGCGACCGGCCGCAGCGCGGCCGCGGCCCCGCCGGGCCGGTCGGGGCCGAACACCACCCCGGTGGCTCCCGCCGCGCCGGCCCGGCGCAGGACGTCCAGCGCCTGCGCCGATCCGGGGTCGACGCCCACGGCCAGTAAAAGCACCCCGTGTCTGATCTCGGGGTCCAGAGCGTCCAGCACCCCGACCCCGCCGACGGGCACCGAGAGCCCGGCCGGTGCCGTGTCCAGTTCCAGGACCCCCGAGCCCACGACGGAGAGCAGCCGCTCCAGCGTCACCCGGGACTCCGCGGCCCTGCCCCACTCCGGCTGTTCCCGCAGGTCCGTCACGCCGCCCCCTCCTCGGTCCGCCGGCCGCCGTGCCGGCCCCGGCAGGGGTACGACATCACATGCCGGCCGCGCGCTCAACGGCGCACGGAGGCCACGGCCCGCCCGGCGGCCACGCACGCCGCGAAGACCACGGCCCGCCCGGCGGCCACGCCCCGCACGAGGCGGCGGCGCCGCCCGTCACAGGTACTTCTTCAGCTCCCTGCGAGCCAGCGACCGCTGGTGCACCTCGTCCGGCCCGTCGGCGATCATCAGGGTGCGCGCCCCCGCGTACAGGTCGGCCAGCGGGAAGTCCTGGCTCACCCCGCCCGCGCCGTGCAGCTGGATCGCACGGTCGATGATGTCGACCACCGCGCGCGGCGTGGCGATCTTGATGGCCTGGATCTCGGTGTGGGCGCCCCTGTTGCCGACGGTGTCCATCAGCCAGGCCGTCTTCAGCACCAGCAGCCGCAACTGCTCCACCGTCACCCGGGCGTCGGCGATCCAGTTCTGCACCACGCCCTGCTGGGCGAGCGCCTTGCCGAAGGCGGTGCGCGACACCGCGCGCCGGCACATCAGCTCGATGGCCCGCTCGGCCATGCCGATCAGCCGCATGCAGTGGTGGATGCGCCCGGGGCCGAGCCGGGCCTGGGCGATGGCGAAGCCGCCGCCCTCCTCGCCGATCAGGTTGGTGACCGGCACGCGCGCGTGGTCGAAGACGACCTCGGCGTGACCGCCGTGCGAGTGGTCCTCGTAGCCGAACACCTTCATGGCGCGCTTGACGGTGACCCCCGGCGTGTCGCGGGGGACGAGCACCATGGACTGCTGACGGCGGATGTCCGCCCCGTCCGGGTCGGTCTTGCCCATCACGATGAAGATCTTGCAGTCCGGGTTCATCGCCCCGGAGATGTACCACTTGCGGCCGGTGACGACGTACTCGTCGCCGTCGCGCTCGATCAGCGTGGTGATGTTGGTGGCGTCCGCCGAGGCGACCTCCGGCTCGGTCATCGCGAACGCCGAGCGGATCTCACCGGCGAGCAGCGGCTCCAGCCACTGCTTGCGCTGCCGCTCGTCGCCGAACTGCGCGAGCACCTCCATGTTGCCGGTGTCCGGAGCCGCGCAGTTCAGGGCCGTGGGCGCGAGGTGCGGGGAGCGGCCGGTGATCTCGGCGAGCGGCGCGTACTGGAGGTTCGTCAGACCGGCGCCGTACTCGGCGTCCGGCAGGAAGAGGTTCCACAGGCCCTGCCTGCGCGCCTCCGCCTTCAGGTCCTCGACCACGGCCGGGGTGTCCCAGGGGGAGTCGAGCGCGGCCCGCTGCTCCTCGGCCACCGGCTCGGCCGGGTACACGTGCTCGTCCATGAAGGCGAGGAGCCTGTCCCGCAGTTCCTCGGTGCGCGCGTCGAACGCGAAGTCCATGTCCGGTCAGCCTTCCTGAAGAGTCGTCAGTCCGTGGTCGATGAAGACCGGCACGAGTTCACCGATGCGGTCGAAGCCGCGCCCGACCGTCTGGCCGAGCGTGTACCGGTAGTGGATGCCCTCCAGGATCACGGCGAGCTTGAACCAGGCGAAGGCCGTGTACCAGGAGACGGCCGAGACGTCGCGTCCCGAGCGCGTGGCGTACCGCTCGATCAGCTCCCGCGGGGACGGGTGTCCGGGCGCCTCGGCGGTGGTGGAGACGGGGGAGTGCGGCATGCCGAGCGGCGCGCTGTACATCACCAGCAGGCCGAGGTCGGTGAGCGGGTCGCCGAGGGTCGACATCTCCCAGTCGAGGATCGCCGTGATCCGGTCGTCGTCCCCGATCAGGACGTTGTCCAGCCGGTAGTCGCCGTGGACGACCGTGGCGGCGGGGGAGGTGGGCAGCTCCCGGCCGAGGGCCGCGTGCAGTTCGTCGATGCCGGGCAGCTCGCGGTTGCGGGAGGCGTCGAGCTGCTTGCCCCAGCGGCGCAGCTGGCGGTCGAGGAAGCCCTCCGGCCGGCCGAAGTCGGCGAGGCCCACCTCGTCGGGGTCCACCGCGTGCAGCTCGACCAGGGTGTCCACCAGGGACAGCACCGCGTCGCGGGTGCGCTCCGGACCGAGCGGGGCGAGCTGCTGGGCGGTGCGGTACGGGGTGCCCTCGACGAACTCCATGACGTAGAACGGCGCCCCGAGCACCTCCTCGTCCTCGCACAGCAGCACCGGGCGGGGGACCGGCACGTCCGTCGGGTGCAGCGCGCTGATCACCCGGTGCTCGCGCCGCATGTCGTGCGCGGTGGCCAGCACATGGCCGAGCGGGGGCCGGCGGACGACCCACTTCGCGGTGCCGTCGGAGAGCATGTAGGTGAGGTTGGACCGTCCGCCCTCGATCAGCCGGCCGGACAGCGGGCCGTTCACCAGGCCGGGCCGTTCACGCTCCAGCAGGCCGCGCAGCCGGTCGAGGTCGAGTCCTGGCGGGTGGTCGGCGCTCATACATCACTCCCACGAACGGGCGAACAGGAACGCGACCAATGATGCCGACCGGTCGGTATGCCGTCCAGTGCGCGGGCTCGACCCGGGGGGAAACGTGACAGGGGCCACCCTAGGACGGCGGCTCCCCGGCGCGCTGCCGGGGGGCCGCCGGACCCGGCCGTGCGCCGGGTTCAGGGACCAGGGGGCGGGGCGCAGGGGTCAGTGGTCGTCCCAGTGGTCCCCGTGCTCGGCGTGCCGGTGCCCGTCGTGCAGGTAGTCCACATGGTCGCCGTGCCGCACCTGCGCGTGGCCGCACTCGTCGTGGTGGACGTGCTCGTGCCCCTCGTGCGCGATGTGCCCGGCCGGCTCGCACTCGTCCCAGTGGCCGCCGTGCTCGCGGTGCAGGTGGCCGTCGTGGGCGTAGTCGAGGTGGTCGCCGTGCGGCACGGCCGTGTGCCCGCAGTCGGGACCGTGGCTGTGCGAGGCGTGCTCGGTGTGTTCCTGGTGCAGCGTGGTCATGATGGGCGCCTTCGGGGTACGGGGGTTGACGACGGACAGGCTGCCACGCGAAGGCCACATATCGGGGCATCCCGGTTGCGTGGCGCACGAGTACCCCGGAGGGTCGAGGGCATGAAAGGCATCAGCTACAGCCGGTACGGCGGACCCGACGTACTGGAGTACGGCGAGCTGCGCGACCCGAAGGTGGGTCCCGACCAGGTCCTGGTCAAGGTGCGCGCGGCCGCGGTCAACCCGGTCGACTGGAAGTGCCGCGAGGGCTACCTCGACGGCGTGCTGGACGCCGTCTTCCCGGTGATCCCCGGCTGGGACGTCAGCGGGGTGGTGGTCCAGCCCGGTGCCGCGGTCACGGAGTTCGCCGTCGGGGACGAGGTGATCGGCTACGTCCGCGAGGACTTCCTGTCCCGGGGCACCTTCGCCGAGTACGTGGCCGCTCCGGTGCGCACCCTGGCCCGCAAGCCGCGCAACCGGTCCTTCGAGGAGGCCGCGGGTCTGCCCCTGGCCGGCCTGACCGCCTACCAGGTACTCGTCAAGGTACTGGAGGCCAAGCGCGGGGAGACGCTGCTGGTGCACGCGGCGGCCGGCGGGGTCGGCTCGCTCGCGGTCCAGATCGGCGTCCACCTCGGCGCCCGGGTGATCGGCACGGCGAGCGAGCGCAACCACGACTACGTCCGGAGCCTGGGTGGCGAGCCGGTGACCTACGGCGAGGGCCTGGCCGAGCGGGTGCGCGCGCTGGCGCCCGAGGGCGTGGACGCGGTCTTCGACACCATCGGCGGAGACACCCTGAAGATCTCCGCCAATCTGCTCGCCCCCGAGGGGCGGCTGGCGTCCATCGCCGACCCGGACGTGGTCGGCTACGGCGGCCGGTACGCCTTCGTCCGCCCCGACTCGGCGGACCTCACGGAGCTGGCCCGCCTCGCGGAGGAGGGCGTCGTCACCGTGCACGTGCAGGAGACGTTCCCGCTGGAGCGGACGGCCGACGCGCACCGGCTGAACCAGGAGGGGCGCACCCGCGGCAAGATCGTGGTGACGGTGGACTGGCCCGACGAGTAGGGCTGGCGAGCCCGCGGGCGATCCGTCGGCGAAGCGCTAGCGATCCGCTGCCCCCGCCGGTCCGTCCCGCCGGACCCACGTCCGGGCCAGGTCCGCCACCCAGTCGGCCGCCGCGCCGGGATCGGGCGGGGGCGCGCCGACGACCACGAGTTCGGTGACGCCCGCCGCGGCCAGTCCGGGGAGGTGCTCCGGGGTGCCGTCGCTCAGCGCGACGGCGATCGTGAGCTCCTCCACCGCGCGGCCGCGGTGGGCGCACTCCTCGGC
This sequence comes from Streptomyces sp. WI03-4A, assembly GCF_033792105.1. NCBI lineage: Bacteria > Bacillati > Actinomycetota > Actinomycetes > Kitasatosporales > Streptomycetaceae > Streptomyces > Streptomyces sp. WI03-4A. The sequence continues at coordinate 17,018 of NZ_JARAUO010000028.1, read as the reverse complement.
GAGGACGCCGACCCGTGAGCGGACCTCCGCCACCGGGACGTCGAAGCCGTACCAGCCGTCGGCGTGGCCGGCCGCGCGGCGCAACGCGGCGTCGCTGTTGCCGCCGACCACGACCGGGAGCCGGCCGCCCCGCAGCGGCTTGGGGTTGACCCGGATCGCGTCGAAGCGGGTGAACTCGCCCTCGAACGAGGCCGGGTCCCCGGACCAGAGGGCGCGCATCGCGGCCAGGTACTCCTCGGCGCGCCGCCCGCGCCCGGCGAACGGGACCCCGAGCGCGGCGAACTCCTCGGCCGACCAGCCGACCCCGACCCCGAGGCTGAACCGCCCGGCCGAGAGCACGTCGAGCGTGGCGGCCTGCTTGGCGATGACGACCGGGTTGTGCTCGGGCAGCAGGAGCACGCCGGTGGCCAGCTCGATCCGGCTGGTGACCGCGGCGGCGAAGGTCAGGGCGAGCAGCGGGTCCAGCCAGTCCGCGTCCGCGGGCACGGCGATCCGGCCGTCGTCCGCGTACGGGTAGCGGGAGACGGGCGCGTCCACGAGCACCACGTGCTCACCGCACCACAGCCGCGCGAACCCGTGCGCCTCGGCGGCCACGGCCACCGCCCGGACCACCTCCGGGCGGGCACCGTCACCGATGCCGAGGGCGTGCAACCCCAGCCGCATCCGTCACCTCCTGGCGCCACCGTAGGCCCACGGCACGGCGCGACCCGTGCGGCGGCCCGCCCGGGCGCCGTCCGGTTCCGCCGGGCGGGTGACCCGGTGCCCGGGCTGCGGTGCCGACATACGGAAAGCGGATGGTCTGTTCGCGTGAGGGGACTGGCGCCGTACGGAGCGCGTCCGCCCGGCCGCCTCATAGTGGCGGCATGAGCATTGATCAGGGCACCGACGAACTGATCGTCCTGCAGGCCCCGCAGGCGACGGTCCTGGCGCGGCAGCTTGTCGAGGGAGTGGGCAGCCATCAGGAGCGGAAGGCGACGGTGGTCCTCGCCTCCTTCCGGGGCGGCTACTGGCTGCGCCGGTTCACGGAGGAGCCCGCCCTGGGCGCCGTGCGGCCGCACGACCGCCCGACCGCGGTGGACTGGGCGCGCCTACGGGACCTGCTGCGGCGGCCCGAGCTGCTGGACGACGACCGCCGGGAGCGCGGCAGCATGGGCCCGCACCTGGCCGTGCTGGAGATCGCCGTGTCCCTGGCCGCGGGGCATCCCCTCGACCTGTGCCGGGTGGCGATGCAGCTGTCCGGGGCGGAGTGGCGGGACGTCCTGCTGAGAATGGAGTCGGCCGCGGACTTCGTGTGAGGCTTGTCGGCCGGACGGCCGGTGGACCGGCGGCCCTTCAGCCCCGTCGGCTGGTCAGTCCCGTCGGCCGGCCCCGCCGGACCGGCAGACCTGTCAGACCTGCCGGGCCGTCAGACCACCAGCGCGGCCGCGCAGACGGCCAGGGCCACCGCGCACAGCACCGCGGCCGTCGCCTGCCGGCCCGCGAGCGCGGGCGGGCGGGGCCGGGAGGCCAGGACGTGGATCCGCTGCTGGGCCACCCACAGGAAGCCGAGCCAGAGCGCGCAGCACAGCGCGCACACCACGACCCCGCCGGCCGTGGGCCCGCCGTGCAGGGCGGTCCGCACGGCCAGGACGGCGGCCACGGTGCTCGACAGCGTCGTACGGCGCCAGGCCAGCCGGGTGCGCTCCGGCTGGAGCCCCGGATCGCGGTCCCCGGCGGCCTCCGGCGCGCTCACCCCGCCCATCCGACCAGCACCACCACGACCATGGCGACGGCCACCACCGCGACCACCAGGCCGAGCACCGCGGGGAAGCGGGACGTCGGCAGGTCCTCGCCGCGGCGCATCGCCCGCTCGCAGCGCACCCAGTGGTTCACCGCGCGCAGTGAGCACAGCACCCCGGCGCCGAGCAGGGCCAGCGCGAGCCCCACCCGCCAGGCCCAGCGCAGGTCCGGCAGGAACTGGTCCACCGCGAAGCCGCCGCCGATCAGCGCCAGCGCGGTGCGCAGCCAGGCCAGGAAGGTGCGCTCGTTGGCCAGCGAGAACCGGTAGTCGGGGGTGCTGCCCTCGTCCCGTACCTGCTCCGGGGCGAACCAGAGCCGTACGTTCCGCGCGAATTCGATCACGCGCAGGACCCTACCGGGACGTCACCCGGCCGACCGGAACTCACCGAGCCGCTGGTAGGCGGCCAGCCCGTCCGGCACCCACTCCCACTCGTCCAGGCGCCGCGCCACCTCGTCCTCGGTGAGGAAGCCGTACCAGGCGACCTCCTCCGCCTGGGGCCGCACCGGCAGCTCGCAGCGCACCTCGTACACCGCCGACCACCAGCTGTGTCCGGCCCCGTCGTCGTACAGGAACCGGAACAGCGGCCGCGGCCGGGGCAGGCCGGTCACGCCCAGCTCCTCCTCCGCCTCCCGCAGGGCCGCCTCGTCGTAGGACTCGCCCGCGCCGACGACACCGCCGACGAACAGGTCGTAGAGGGAGGGGAAGACCAGCTTGGTGGCGGTGCGGCGGTGGACGAACAGCCGCCCGGCCGCGTCCCGGGCCTGGACGAAGACGCAGCGGTGGCGCAGGCCCCGCGCGTACGCCTCGCCGCGCGGGACCCGGTCCACGACCCGGTCGTGCTCGTCGACGATGTCGAGGATCTCGTCAGCAGGATTCATGCCCGCATCCAAGCAGGCCGGCCACACGCCGACCGGGCCACGGCGCACGCTGCGCTCCGCGCGGGGACCGGGCGGGTTCGGCGGCGCCGAGGATTGCGGCCGGGTGTGCTGAGCCGTCCTCGAGGTTCTGGTCGGGCGGGGCACGACGTCGGGTGTCCCTCTCGGGCGGCGCAGCGGCGCCGGAGGCCCCGGGCTGGGCGGCCCCAGCGGGGGGGCGGGGGCCCGGCCGCGGCGCGACGGGCTCCACGGCGCCGGGGCCCAGGCCGCTCGGGCTCAGCGCCGCCGGAGGTCCCGGCCGGGCGGGCTCGGCGGTGCTGGAGGCCGGCCCCCGCCCGGTGGGCTCAGCGGTGCTGGAGGTCGTGGTCGGGGCGGGGCTGTGCCGGGCCGCAGGGCATCGCCGGGTGCAGGCCGAGCAGGACGATGCCCGCGACGATGGCGGCGAGCCCCGCCGCCTCCCAGGCCAGCGCCCCGGTGTCGGTGTGCAGCCGGTCGCCGAGGAAGCCGACCCCGCACAGGATGCCGGCCAGCGGCTGGGCCGCGGTGAGCGCGGGCAGCGACATGCGCAGCTCGGCCGTCTCGAAGGCGCTCTGCACCAGGACCAGCGCGGTGACGCCCAGCACCAGCACACCGTACGGCTGCCAGTCGGTGACCAGTCCCGCCAGGCCGCCCTCCGAGAAGCGGGTGCCGCTCACCCGGGTGAGCGCGTCCTGCACGCCGTACAGCAGCCCGGCGGCAGTGGCCAGCAGGACCGGGCCCCGCTCCAGCCGGGACCGTTTGGCGTACGTCGTGAGCGCCAGCGCGGTGCCGAGCATCGCCCCGATGATCAGCCAGTGCCGCACCGGATCGGCGACGGCGCTGCCGGCCCGCGGCTCGCCCGCGAGGATGAACGCGGTCACGCCGCCCGCGAGCAGCGCCAGGCCGGTCCAGCCCTGACGGCCCACGGACTTGCCGGTCCGGTACCGGGACAGGGCGAGCGCGAACAGCAGGTTGGTGGCGAGCAGCGGCTCCACCAGGGAGATCTCGCCCTTGCCGAGGGCCACGGCGCCCAGCGCCATGCCGGCCACCATCAGGGCGATGCCGCCCAGCCAGCGCGGCACCCGCACGAGGTCCAGGAGCAGCCGGAACGACAGGAAGTCGCCGAGCGGTGCCTTCTGGGCGGCGTCCTGCTGAAGCACGAAGCCGAAGCCCACGCAGCAGGCCGAACACACGGCGAGGAGGAGAACCAGAACGGACAAGCTGCGTACCTCGATCATCCGGCCGGACCATGGACGCGTAGGGGCCCGACTGTAGCGCTCCGGGACGGCGTTGACCCGGACAGTACCCGGAACCGGACACGGCGCCCGGTCACGGTGCCCGGCCCCGGCGCGGGGTCGGCCGGGGCGGCGGGACCGTCCGGCCATGGTGTGCCGCACGCGGGCACGGCGCCATGGCCTACGCCACAGCGGTCCGCCCGTGTCCCGCGCCCGACCACGCCGAGCAGGGCACTCGCGTTCCGGCGGCTCCTGCCGACAGAATGGTTGAAGCCGGTAACATTCCGGTTCCGCTTGACGCGATCCATGGCTGGGGGTTTGCTGTGCGTGATCGGTCGATGGCAGCCCGAGAAACAGGAAGTCCCGCGGTGCCCCCTTCCCCGCCCCTGCTCGGCGCTCGCCGGGCCCTCACGGCCCCGTCCGGCGACATCGCCCCGGACGACGCCGGCGCGTTACCCGGCGCGGTCGGCCCCTTCGCCGACGCCCTGGACGACGCCCTCGACGACGCCGAACTCCTCGCCGCGAGGGCCGCGCTCGCGCAGGGCCGACGGCAGGCCGCCCGCTCGCTGCTGCTGCACACCGGCGACGACTGGGACCGCCGCGGCCACCGCGTCACCGTCCTCGCCGGCGCGCCGGACGCCGCCGCCCGGGCCCACGACTGGCTGCTCGCCGAACCCGGTTCCGCCGACGCCGTCACCCTGCACGCCCTGGCCCTGGTCCAGCGGGCCCTGCGCGGCGAGGAGGACGCCGACCGGGCCCGCGAGGCATGCGGCACCGCCGCCGCCCTCGCCCCCGCCGACCCCACCCCCTGGCTCGGCCTGCTCCTGCTCGCCCGCACCCTCGGCCCCGAACAGGAACTGCTGCGGGTCTTCGCCGAACTCCGCGAGCGCCACCCCGACCACCACCACGCCCACCACCTGCTCGTCGCCCGGCTCGCCGAGCGGCCCGAGGGCGGCCGAGCCGAGTCGCACGAGGTGTACGACCTCGCCGAGCGGGCCGCGGCCGACGCCCCCGCCGACTCCCCGCTGGCCGTCCTGCCGGTGGTCGCCTACGCCGAGCGCTACCGCGTCCTCGCCGCCACCGGTCTCGCCCCCGCCGACCCGGCCGCCTCCGGGCACTGGTCCGGGCCCCGGGCCCGCCGGATCCTGCGCGCCGCCTTCGACTGGTGGCTCGAGTGGGAGCGCGACGAGCACCCCCGCCACCACACCGACCTCAACCACCTGGCGTTCGCCATGTCGTGCGCCGGCCGCCCGGCCGAGGCGGCCGCCCTCTTCCGGCGCATCGGCCGCCACGCCACCCGGGCCCCCTGGTCCTACCCGCACCGCGACCCCTGGCGGGCCTTCCACACCGCCCGCGCCCTCGCGCTGCGCGGGGACGGCAGCCGGGACTTCCTTACGGAATCCTGACCGGCCGCCCGACTCCCTGGCACCGACCGGCCCGGAAGTGCTCGAATGAACAGGTGAATCCCGAACCGACCGAGGACCCCGGCGCACAGGGCAGGCCCGTCGGCCGCCGCGTGTTCCTCGGCACCCTGGGCCTCGGCGCCCTCGGCGTCGCCACCGCGCCCGCGCTGCAACGCGGGCTCGAGGGCTTCCTGGGCGCGGTCTCCGGCAGCGACCCGACCGGCCTGAGCGGACTGCTGCCCAACGGCGGCGGCTTCCGTTACTACTCGGTCGCCGCCTCCGTCCCGCACCGGGGCCCGGCCGACTACCGGCTCACCGTCGACGGCCTGGTCGACCGCCCGCACACCTACACCCTGGACGACCTGCGCGGCATGCCACAGAACCGGCTGGTCAGAGATGTCCAGTGCGTCACCGGCTGGCGGGTACCGGGCACCCCCTTCCAGGGCGTACGGCTCTCCCGTCTGCTGGACGCGGCGGGCGTCCGCTCCTCGGCCCGGGCCGTCCGCTTCACCTGCTTCGACGGTACCTACAGCGAGAGCCTCACCCTCGACCAGGCCCGCCGCCCGGACGTCCTGGTCGCCCTGCGCATGCAGGACAAGGACATCGGCCACGACCACGGCGGCCCGGTCCGCCTCTACGTCGCTCCCATGTACTTCTACAAGTCCGCCAAGTGGCTCTCCGGCATCACCGTGACCGACCGCGTCCGGCCCGGCTACTGGGAGAACCTCGGCTACGACGTCGACGCCTGGGTGGGCCGCTCGAACGGACGGTCCGATGAGCCTACGAGCTGAGACCCCGGCGCCGCCGAGCGCCCGCGTCCGCCGGTTCGGCCCGGCCCAGCGGTGGGTGCACCGCACCACGGCGGCGCTGATGGGCGTGTGCGTGGTGACGGCGGCCTGCCTCTACGTGCCGCAGCTCGCCGTGCTCGTCGGGCGACGCGAACTGGTCGTCCGCGTCCACGAGTGCGCCGGACTCGCCCTGCCGGTGCCCGTCCTGCTGGGCCTCGCCTCCCGCGCCTTCCGCGCCGATCTGCGCTTCCTCAACCGCTTCGGCCCGCACGACCGGATGTGGCTGCGGGCCGCGCTGGTGCGCGACAAACGGCGCTCCTCCCGCCCGGCGGGCAAGTTCAACGCGGGCCAGAAGATCTACGCGGCCTGGATCGCCGGGGCCGCGCTGGTGATGCTCGGCACCGGCCTGATGATGTGGTTCACCCACCTGGCGCCGCTGATCTGGCGCACCTCGGCGACCTTCGTCCACGACTGGCTGGCCCTGACGATCGGCGTGGTCCTGGCCGGCCACATCGGTATGGCCCTGGGCGACCCGGAGGCACGCCGGGGCCTGCGCACGGGCTCGGTGAGCCGGGAGTGGGCGAAGCGCGAACACCCGCTGTGGCGGCCCTAGTTCCCGACGGACATACCGAGCGGCCCACCCGCTCCACGACATCTGCCGATGCCGTGGAGCGGGTGGGCCGGCGTCGCCGTACCGCCGCTAGATCACCAGGGACAGCAGCAGCACCAGGCCGCCGCCAACCACCGAGAGGATCGTCTCCATGATCGACCAGGTCTTCACGGTCTGACCCACACTCAGCCCGAAGTACTCCTTCACCAGCCAGAAGCCGGCGTCGTTGACGAAGCTGAAGAAGAGCGAACCGGAGCCGATGGCGAGCACCAGCAGGGCGGTGTGGGTGGTCGACATGTCGGCCGCGAGCGGCGCGACCAGACCGGCCGCCGAGACCGTCGCCACCGTCGCCGAACCCGTGGCCAGGCGGATCACCACGGCGATCAGCCAGGCGAGCAGCAGCGCCGGGATCGCCCAGCTCTTGGACACGTCCAGGATCATCTGGCCCACGCCGCAGTCGATCAGCGTCTGCTTGAAGCCGCCGCCCGCGCCCACGATCAGCAGGATGCCGGCGATGGGCATCAGGCCCTTCTCGACCGTCTGCCGCAGCCGCTCCTTGCTGAACCCGGCGGGCCGGCCCAGCGTGAAGAAGCCGACGATCACGGCGGCCAGCAGCGCGATCAGCGGGGAGCCGATGACGTCGAAGACCCGCTGGGTGGTGTTCGCCGCGTCGTCCACGACGATGTCCACCAGCGCCTTGAGCAGCATCAGCACGACCGGCAGCAGCATCGTCGCCAGCGTCGCCCCGAAGCCCGGACGGCGCTCCAGCTCCTCCGAGGGGCGCTGCGGCAGCATACGGTCGGGGGCCGGGACGTCCACCCAGCGGGCGGCGTACCGGGAGAACACCGGACCGGCGATGATCACCGTGGGTATGGCGACCAGGAGGCCGAGGGCCAGGGTCACACCCAGGTTGGCGTGCACCGCGTCGATCGCGATCAGCGGGCCGGGGTGCGGCGGGATCAGGCCGTGCATCACGGACAGACCGGCCAGCGCCGGGATGCCGATGCGCATCAGCGAGTAGTTGCCGCGCTTGGCGACCATCAGCACGACCGGGATCAGCAGCACGATGCCGACCTCGAAGAACAGCGGCAGGCCGATCACCGAGGCGATCAGCACCATCGCCCAGGGCATGGCGCGGCCGCCCGCTTTGGCGAGGATCGTGTCGACGATCTGGTCGGCGCCGCCCGAGTCGGCGAGCAGCTTGCCCAGGATCGCCCCGAGCGCGATCAGGACGCCGACGCCGGCCACGGTGGTGCCGAGTCCGGTGGTGAAACTGACGATCGCCTTGTCCAGCGGCGCTCCCGCGACCGCCCCGAGCGCCAGCGACCCGATGGTCAGCGCCAGGAAGGCGTGGAGCTTGAACTTGGTGATGAGCACGACGATGACGGCGATGCCCACCAAGACGGCGATGCCGAGCTGGGCGTGGCCGGCCGAGGTGATCGGCGGAGGCGTGTCCGCTGCCAGCATCTCGACGCTGAGTCTGGTCACGGGGGTTCCCTTGCAGGTACGGGGGTGGGGTGAGGTGAGGTGTTACGCGGGGATGTCGGGAAGCGCGTCGAGCGCCTTCACCGCGCGCTCGGTGATCTCCTGCGGGCCGCCGCTGACGTCCACCGCTACTCCGGTCTCGTCCGGCTCCAGCGGCTGGAGCGTGGCGAACTGGGAGTCCAGCAGTGCCGTCGGCATGAAGTGGCCCCGGCGGTGGGACATGCGGTCCTCGATGAGCTTCCGGTCGCCCGTGAGGTGCACGAACACGACCCCGGGAGCCACGGCCCTGAGCCGGTCGCGGTACGACCGCTTCAGCGCCGAGCTGCTGACCACCCCGCCGAGCCCGGCCCGCCCGTGCGCCCAGTGACCGATGGCGTCCAGCCACGGCCACCGGTCGGTGTCCTCGAGCGGGATCCCGGCCGACATCTTGTCGATGTTGGCTTTCGGGTGGAAGTCGTCGCCCTCGGCGTACGGGACGCCCAGCCGGGCGGCGAGCAGGGGACCGATCGTGGTCTTGCCCGTCCCGGCGACGCCCATCACGACGACCACGTGGGGGGTGCGCATGACTGCCTCGCTGTCTTCCTCGACATCCGACGCCGCATCCGGCGTCGCCACACTGAAACCTATTAGTAGGATGAATTCAAGAGTGTGTGACGCATAAGTCTGACTTTTTGATCCCGTGATCCACGCCGTACGCTGAGTGCATGACCACTCCGGGCCGGGGGCTGCACGGCCGCGTACTCGACAGCCTCGGCCCAGCGATCACCGCGGGCGAGTACCCGCCCGGCAGCGTCCTGCGCACGGACGAACTCGCACAGCACTTCGAGGTGTCACGCTCCGTGATGCGCGAGGCGGTCCGCGTGCTGGAGTCGATGCACCTCGTCGCGTCCCGCCGCCGGGTGGGCGTGACGGTCCGCCCCAAGGCCGAGTGGAACGTCTACGACCCCCAGGTCATCCGCTGGCGCCTGGCCGGTGCCGACCGACCGCACCAGCTCCGCTCGCTGACCGTGCTGCGCTCCGCCGTCGAACCGGTCGCCGCCGGACTCGCCGCCCGGCACGCCACGGCCGAGCAGTGCGCCGAACTCACCGCGTGCGCGCTCGGCATGGTCGCCAACTCCCGTGGCCACCGGCTGGAGGAGTACCTGGTCCACGACGTGGCCTTCCACCGCGTCATCCTCATGGCGTCGGGCAACGAGATGTTCGCCCGGCTCGGCGACGTCGTCGCCGAGGTGCTGGCCGGCCGCACCCACCACGAGGTCATGTTCGAGGACCCCGACCCGGCCGCCGTCACCCTGCACGTCCAGGTCGCCGAGGCGGTCCGCGAGGGCGACGCGGTCCGCGCCGAACAGCTCACCCGCGAGATCACCGAGGGCGCCCTCCAGGAACTGGAGATCCTGGCGCCCTAGTCCCGGCACCCCGGCCGGGCCCCGCTCACTCGTCGGGGAAGTCCCCGTCCACGTACACCCACGCGCCGTCCACCCGCTCGAACCGGCTGCGCTCGTGCAGCGAGCCGCCCCGGTACGAGGCCCGGAACGTGACCGTTCCCGTGCGGTGGAACGCGGACCCGTCGGTGGTGCCGAGGATCTCCAGCCCCGTCCACCGCATCCCGGGGTCCAGGTCCAGCCGCCCCGGCCGGGTCCCCGGATGCCAGGTGCGCAGCAGGTAACCCGCGTCGCCCACCACGAACGCGCTGTACCGCGACCGCATCAGCGCCTCGGCGGTCGGCGCGGCGGCCGTACCCGCGTGGAAGCGGCCGCAGCACGCGTCGTAGGACTCGGGACGGCCGCAGGGGCAGGAGCGCGTGGTCATGGCACACATTCTGCCCGCACCAGGGGAGGCGCCCGCCGCCGCCGCGGTGCACAGTGGAAGGGGTGACGCGTCACTGCGTCCCGTTTCTCGCAACGCAGTGAGGAGAGACGGACGATGACCCGACCCGTGAGCAGCCGTCCTCCCGCCGTGAAGGAATGGCGGCTCAACCTCTACCTGTCCGAACACGACCCGGACACCACGGCCCGGATCGTCCTCGACACCGGCGACAATGTCCTGGAGAGCCACGCCGAGGCCCGCCGCAGCCCCTACGACCCGGCCATGGCGGACATCGGGGACGAACTCGCCGCCGGCCGCGCCCTGATGGCCATGGGCCGGCTGCTGCTGCGCGCCGCCGCCGGCGACATGAAGGCGATCGGGGCGACCGAGACCGAGACCCCCGCCCCGCTCTGGCCGTCCCAGGAATGACGGGACCCGACCGTGCTCCTCACCGATCGGCGCGAAGCGGGACGGCGGCTCGGCGAACGGCTCGAGTACCTCAGGGGCCAGGACGTCGTGGTGCTCGGGCTGCCCCGCGGCGGGGTACCGGTCGGCGCCGCCGTCGCCGCCGCGCTCGACGCGCCCCTGGACATCTGCATGGTCCGCAAGCTCGGCGTGCCCCACCAGCCGGAACTGGGCATGGGCGCCATCGGCGAGGACGGCGTACGGGTGATCAACCAGGAGGTCCGGCACGCCGCCGGGGTGGGCGAGGCGGACCTGGAGCGGGTCGAGGCCCAGGAGCGCGAGGTGCTGCGCCGCCGCGCCGACCGCTACCGGGGCGCGCACGCGCCCGTACCCGTCGCGGGCCGGACCGTCGTGGTCGTCGACGACGGCGTCGCCACCGGCTCCACCGCCCGCGCCGCCTGCCGGATCGCCCGGGCCCGCGGCGCCGCCCGCATCGTGCTCGCCGTCCCGGTCGCCCCGCTGGACTTCCCCCGGCGGCTCGGCGAGGAGGCCGACGAACTGGTGTGCCTGCACACCCCGGCCGACTTCCTCGCCATCGGCCAGTTCTACGACGACTTCACCCAGGTCGGCGACGACGAGGTCACCACCTGTCTGCGGCAGGCCGCCGGACACCACGACCGGGTCGCCGGGACCGGCCCGGAGGACCGCGAGGCGGAGGTGACCGCCGGCGCCGTACGGCTGAGCGGCCGGCTCACCCTGCCCGCCGGCGCCACCGCGGTCGTCGCCTTCGCCCACGGCAGCGGCAGCGGCCGGCACAGCCCGCGCAACCGGTTCGTCGCCGAGGGGCTGAACCGGGCCGGGCTCGGCACCCTGCTCTTCGACCTGCTCACCGAGGACGAGGAACGCGACCGCGCCAACGTCTTCGACATCGCCCTGCTGGCCGGACGGCTGGCGGACGCCACCGCCTGGCTGCGCGAGGAACCCGACACCGAAGGGCTCGCCATCGGCTACTTCGGCGCCAGCACCGGCGCGGCCGCCGCCCTGTGGGCCGCCGCCGAACCCTCGGCACGCCCCGCCGCCGTCGTCTCCCGCGGCGGCCGTCCCGACCTCGCCGGACCCCGGCTGCCCGAGGTCACCGCGCCCACGCTGCTCGTCGTGGGCGGCGCCGACACCCAGGTGCTCGACCTCAACCGGGCGGCACAGGCCCGGCTGCTGCGCTGTGAGAACCGGCTCGACGTGGTCCCCGGCGCCACCCACCTCTTCGAGGAACCGGGCGCCCTGGAGCGGGTCACCGAACTGGCCCGCGACTGGTTCACCGGCCACCTGGCGCCGACGCGTCCAGCACACGCGAAAGGCCCCTGCTGAGCAGGGGCCTCACTGGTGTCCGAGGGGGGACTTGAACCCCCACGCCCGATAAAGGGCACTAGCACCTCAAGCTAGCGCGTCTGCCATTCCGCCACCCGGACAAGGTGTCTGTCGTGCGGGTTATCCCCGCGGCGACGAAGGAAACATTACCAGGCTTTCCGGGGTGGCCGATCACCCCCCGTCCCCGGCACCCGGCGGGCGTGAACGGCGTGTGACGGGCCGGGACCGGTCTTGGGCCGGAGGCGGTCCCGGGGAGAGGATGAGGAGAACCACCAGCGGACAGCGGGAGGAAGCAGCGTGAGCGAGACGGACACGGCCAGGAGCGTCACCGGCGAGGACGAGGTCGTGGACCTCTGCCGTGAACTGATCCGGTTCGACACCAGCAACTACGCCGACCACTCGGGGCCGTGCGAGCGCGCGGCCGCCGAGTACGTCGCCGAGAAGCTCGCCGAGGTCGGACTGGAGCCACAGGTCTTCGAGTCGCACCGCGGACGCGCCTCCACCGTGGCCCGCATCGAGGGCGAGGACCCGTCCCGGCCCGCGCTGCTGATCCACGGGCACCTGGACGTCGTACCGGCCAACGCCGCCGACTGGACCCACCACCCCTTCTCGGGCGAGGTCGCCGACGGGTGCGTGTGGGGGCGCGGGGCCGTCGACATGAAGGACATGGACGCCATGACCCTCGCGGTCGTGCGCGACCGGATGCGTTCCGGACGGCGGCCGCCGCGGGACATCGTGCTCGCGTTCCTCGCCGACGAGGAGGCCGGCGGCACCTACGGCGCCCGCCACCTGGTCGACCACCACCCCGGCCTCTTCGAGGGCGTCACCGAGGCGATCAGCGAGGTGGGCGGCTTCTCCTTCACGGTGAGCGAGCAGCGCCGGCTCTATCTGATCCAGACGGCCGAGAAGGGCATGCACTGGATGAAGCTGACCGTGGCCGGGACCGCCGGGCACGGGTCGATGATCCACCGGGACAACGCCATCACCGAGCTGTCCGAGGCCGTCGCCCGGGTCGGCCGGCACAAGTTCCCGGTGCGGGTCACCAAGACCACCCGCGCCTTCCTCGACGAACTCGGCGACGCGCTCGGCACCGAGCTGGACCCCGAGGACATGGAGTCCACCCTCGCCAGGCTCGGCGGGATCGCCAAGCTCATCGGGGCGACGCTGAGCAACACCGCCAACCCCACCCAGCTGAACGCCGGGTACAAGGTCAACGTCATCCCCGGCGAGGCCACCGCGCACATCGACGGAAGGTTCCTGCCGGGCCACGAGGAGGAGTTCCTCACCGACCTCGACCGGCTGCTCGGCCCGAACGTCCGCCGCGAGGACGTGCACGCCGACAAGGCGGTCGAGACCGGCTTCGACGGCGCGCTGGTCGAGGCCATGCAGTCCGCGCTGCTGGCCGAGGACCCTGCGGCCAAGGCGATCCCCTACATGCTCTCCGGCGGCACCGACGCCAAGTCCTTCGACGACCTCGGCATCCGCGGATTCGGTTTCGCGCCGCTCAAGCTGCCGCCGGAGCTGGATTTCGCCGGCATGTTCCACGGCGTCGACGAGCGGGTGCCGGTGGACGGGCTGAAGTTCGGCGTCCGCGTGCTGGACCGGTTCATCGACGCGTCGTGAAGCCATGGGCCTAGGTAATCGGGCGCCCGTGCGAAATCGACTGAGAAGAGTGAATGCGACGATAAGCTCGTAGCTCCATTACTCCCTCCTCGTTACAGGTGATGTGACTCCGCACCTTGGAGTCGCATTGCCTACTAGGAGGAATAATGATCAAGAAGGTCGTCGCTGCCGCGGCTGCCACCGGTGGTCTGGTTCTCGCGGGTGCGGGCCTGGCCGTCGCCGACTCGGGTGCTCAGGGTGCCGCCGTGCACTCGCCCGGCGTCGTCTCCGGCAACGTCATCCAGGTGCCCGTCCACGTCCCGGTGAACGTGTGCGGCAACACGATCAGCGTGATCGGGCTCCTGAACCCCGCCTTCGGCAACACCTGCGTCAACCACTGACGCCGGCTCCCTGAGGGGCGTCTTTTTCGAGCCGTCGGCCTCGGAGCGCGCGCCATGCGCTCCGAGGCCGACCGGTCTTCTCTTCCGCGGAATTCCTCTTCGCGGAAACGCACAGAAAACCGAAGGCAGGGGGGAATTCAGAAAATGCGACAGGGTACCCGCAAGGGTCTGATGACCATGGCGGCCGCCACCGGCGTGATCGCCGCGGCGAGCGGTTACGCACAGGCCGACTCGGGCGCGGTGGGAGCCGCGTCCCATTCGCCCGGCGTACTGTCCGGCAACACCGTACAGGCTCCGGTGCATGTGCCGGTGAACGTCTGCGGCAACACGGTGAACGTCGTCGGGGCGCTCAACCCGGCCGTCGGCAACGCCTGCGCCAACGGCGGCGGGCACTCCGGCTCCGGGGGGTACGGCGACTCCGGCCACGGCGGCTCGCACCACGGCGGCGCTCACGCGGGCGGTCACACCGGCGGCTCGCCCGGCGTGGGCTCCGGCAACACCGTCCAGGTACCGATCGACGTCCCGGTCAACGTGTGCGGCAACAGCGTCGACGTGATCGGTGTCGGCAACCCGGCCACGGGCAACGACTGCGCCAACGGCGGTGGCGGCGGTCACAAGGCCCCGCCCGGCGGCCCCAACGAGCCGGGCGGCCCACGCCACCCCGGTCACCCGGGACATCCCGGTCACCCGGGCCACCCCGGTCAGCCGGGTCACCCCGGCACGCCTGGCACCCCCGGGCACCCGGGCACGCCCGGCACCCCGGGACACCCGGGCACGCCCGGCACCCCGCCCGGCCAGAGCGGCCACGCGCCGCACGGACCGTCCGGATCATCGGGAACCTCGGGCTCGTCCCAGGTCAAGCAGCTCGGCGGACGCTCCGACCAGTCCCTGACCGCGGCGCAGCTCGCCCACACCGGCAGTGACGTGCCGCTGGGTCTGGCGCTGCCGGTCGGCGCGGGCGCGCTGCTCGCCGGCGCGGTGCTGTACCGCAAGTCCCGGGCCTCCGCGTAGGGCGAACGGAAACCCTCCGCGCAGGGTGGACGGAAGAACGGAGCGGGCCCCGCCGCACAGCGGGGCCCGCTCCGTTCACGCGTCCTGAGTCACCACGTGGCCCGCACCTGGCGGATGATCCGCCGGCGCAACCGCACCCTGCGGCTGCCGTCGCGCATGAGGCTCAGTCGGTCCAACTCCCAGTGTCCGTACTCGGCATGCTCCGTCAGCAGACGTGTGGCGTCCTTGCGGGACACCCCGCGAGGTACGTACACGTCGACAAATTCGTATTCCGCCATCGCATCTATTGTGCGGGCTGGTGCCCGGTACGGATAGCGTCTGCACTATGTCTGATGCTGCGCAGCCCACCGCTGCCGAGGTACGCGCCGCCGCCGAGGCGGTCAGGACCGCGCTCGACCGCCACCTTGCGGCGGTCGAACGCAGGACGGGGGAGGACGACCCGGCCGTCTACGAGGCCTTCAACGAGCTGGCCGCGGCCGCCGAGGTGTACGACGAACTGCTCTACGACCGCTACGACGAGGTCACGCCCTTCGAGATCCCCGGCGGCGACGACACCCTGCCGCCGTACACCGGGCCCGAGGAGCCGAACGCCATCAGCGTCCTGATCCGGCGCGACTACGCCGTGGCGGAGCCGCAGCGGCTGCTGGCGCAGGCCCAGCGGGTCGAGGCGGCCGAGTACGAGGAGGCCGTCGGCGGGGACGAGGACGCGGCGGCGACGGTTCCCGGCGCACTGGGCATCCTGTTCGGCGAGTTCGAGCCCGACGAGATCGCCTCCCGGCACAAGGAGTTCGGCCTGGAGGAGGGTGACTCCACGCTCTGGGTCACCGCCGCCGACGAGCCCGCCGACCCCGGTGAGTGGCTGGAGGCGCCGTTCGAGCAGGTGGACCCGCAGCGGGTGGTGTGCAGGTTCGACGTGAGCGCGGTCTTCGACGAGGACGCCTCCGACGACCTCGACGAGGACGACGACCTCGACTTCGAGGACGGCGAGGACGGCGAGGACGGCGACGACACGGACGGCGACGCGGAGTCGACGACCGCCCGGCGGTGAGGCCGCGGCGCTGAGGCCGGTGGCGGTGCCGCGCGGTCCGCGCGGCACCGCCGGTGCCCAGGGCCAGTTGCGAAAGTGGTCCTCTGCCGTGCCACGAGGCCACTTTCGCAGCAGGCCCTAGCCGGCCGCGGGCACCTGGGCGCGCAGCAGCGCCTGCAGGCGGGTCGTACGGGCCTTGGCCGCCGTCTCCGCCACCGCCTTCGGCAGCGCCTGGTCCACGCCGTGCACCACCGACAGATGGCGCTCCGCCCGGCCGAACGCGGTGTACACCCACGGTCTGCTGAGCGCCTGGGCGGCGTCCCCGGGCAGGACCACGACCGCGGCCGGCCAGCGCCCGCCCACCGCCTGGTGCGCCGTCAGCGCCCAGCCGTGCCGCACGCGCTGCTCCACCCGCTCCCGCGGTACGACCACCGGGGCGCCCGCGCACTCCAGGTGCAGCCCGTCCACGTCCGCGGTCACCACCCGGCCCGGCACCGTTCGGCCCGGGGCGGGGGAGTAGGCGACCCGGTCCCCGGGGTCGAACCCGCCGAAGCGGCCGGGCCCCGGGTTGAGGCGCTCCTTCAGGGCCGAGTTGAGCGCCCGGGTGCCGACGGCGCCGCCGTGCCCCGGGGTGATCACCACCGTCTGCTCGGGCGCCACCCCGAACGCGCGCGGCACCGAGTCCGCGACGAGCTGCACGGTCCGGTGCACGGCCTCGCCCGCGTCCCGCACCGGCACGATGACGACCTCCTTGCCGGGCGCCTCGACCTGGTTCAGCTCGCCGACGCCGATACCGGAGACGAGTTCGCCGAGCGGGCCGGGGTCCGGGGTGCGGGAGGCGATCTGCGGGCAGGCACGGGCCGCCAGCAGGTCGGCGAAGACCCGCCCCGGGCCGGCGGACCACAGCACCGCCGGGTCGCCGCTCAGCACCAGCCGGGCGCCGTCGCGCAGCGACTCGACCAGCATCGCCGCGTTCTCCACGTCCAGTTGGGGCGCGTCCAGCACGATCAGCAGATCGAGGTCGAGCGCGCCGTCCGCGTCCCGGCCGGGGCCCTCGGCACCGGTGAGGACACCGGCGACCGTGCCGATCGGCGAGGCCGGCGAGGCGTCGTCGCCCCCGCCGGGCAGCGCGCCGAGGCGGCGGCGGCCGTCGGGGGTGTGGCAGACGGCGAAGGCGCGCAGGCCCGCCGCGCGGGCGGCGCCGAGC
>NZ_JARAUO010000027.1:0-117968 GCF_033792105.1 Streptomyces sp. WI03-4A | reverse complement strand
CCCGGAGGACGTGCCGCCTCGCCGGTCGGCGCCGCGGCCGCCCGTCCTTGCGGTGGCCGCCGCCGTGTCGGTGCCGCCGCGGCGGCGCGAGGAGCGGCCGCCGGACTTGCGGTCCGGGCGGGACGCCGGCGGCGTCGCGGGCTGGGGCACCTCGATGGTGACGGCCACGCCGGAGGGCTCGCGGGCGCCGGTGATGGTGGCCAGTTCCGCGTCGCTCGACGTGACGCGGGCTGTCCGGGGGCGGATGCCCGCGTCGGACATGAGCCGGGTGACGTCCCGCTTCTGGTCGGGCAGGACCAGCGTGACCACGCTGCCGGAACCGCCGGCGCGGGCCGTGCGGCCGCCCCGGTGGAGGTAGTCCTTGTGGTCGGTGGGGGGATCGACGTTGACGACGAGGTCGAGGTCGTCGACGTGTATGCCGCGGGCCGCGACGTTCGTCGCCACCAGGGCGGTCACCTGACCGTTCTTGAACTGCTCCAGGGTGCGGTTGCGCTGCGGCTGCGAGCGGCCTCCGTGCAGCGCCGCCGCCCGCACGCCGACGGCCAGGAGCCGCTTGGCGAGCCGGTCGGCGGACCGCTTGGTGTCGAGGAACAGGATGACCCGGCCGTCGCGGGCGGCGATGCGCGTGGTGACGGCCTTCTTGTCGGTCTCGTCCAGGACGTGGAGCACGTGGTGCTCCATGGTGGTCACCGCGCCCGCCGACGGGTCCACGGAGTGCACCACGGGGTCGGTCAGGAACCGCTGCACCAGGCGGTCGATGTTGCGGTCCAGGGTGGCCGAGAAGAGCATCCGCTGACCGTCGGGCCGGACCTGCTGGATCACCCGGGTGATCTGCGGCAGGAAGCCCATGTCGGTCATCTGGTCGGCCTCGTCCAGCACCGTGATGCGGACGTCGCCGAGCACGCAGTCGCCGCGCTCCACCAGGTCGTTGAGCCTGCCGGGGGTCGCCACGAGCACCTCGGCGCCGCGCCGGAGCGTGGTGGCCTGCTTGGTGATGGAAAGGCCGCCGACCACGGTGGCGAGCCGGAGGTTCACGGCCGTCGCGTAGGGGGTCAGCGCGTCGGCCACCTGCTGGGCGAGTTCCCGGGTGGGGACCAGCACCAGTGCGAGGGGCGCCTTGGGCTCGGCGCGCAGTCCGGCGGTGCGGGCCAGCAGCGCCAGGCCGAACGCGAGTGTCTTGCCGGAGCCGGTACGGCCCCGCCCCAGCAGGTCACGGCCGGCGAGCGAGTTGGGCAGCGTGGCGGCCTGGATGGGGAACGGGGTGGTGACGCCCTGCGCGGTGAGGGTCTTCAGCAGTCCCGGAGGCATGTCCAGATCGGCGAAGTCCTCGACGGCGGGAAGAGCGGGTGTCGTGCTTTCCGGCAGCCGGAATTCCTTCGGAGACGACGGCGCGGGCGAGGGCGACGAGGCGCGTCGGCTCGGCTTCTGGGACCTGCGGGGCATGCGGATGATTTCTGCCTTCCTGGAAACAGCACGAACCGGGGTCCGCACCATGACGGCGCGGACCCCGGTGCGCGAATATGCGTCCGGCGATCAGGCGGGGACGATGTTCTCCGCCTGCGGGCCCTTCTGGCCCTGCGTGACGTCGAACGAGACCCGCTGGCCCTCCTGGAGCTCACGGAAGCCCTGGGTGGCGATGTTCGAGTAGTGGGCGAAGACGTCCGGACCGCCGCCGTCCTGCGCGATGAAGCCGAAACCCTTTTCAGAGTTGAACCACTTCACGATTCCCTGTGCCATGACTTTCTCCTTCTGTAGGCAGAGGCCCCATCCGGAGATGCCGGAAAACAAATAGTGCGCCTGCAGGAGAAAACATTCCCGTCAGGCGCACATAGGTTCATGGGTACCACAACTGCAACACGCAAACCTTAGCACAGCCCTGTCGGTCCGGGCGGAGCGCCGGCGCGTCGGCGCTCCGTGACCTGTCGCACCCAGGCCCTGTGAGCTGCCTCACCCAGCGTCGCCGGCCCGGTGCGCGATGGGCGCGCGGAGGGCGCGCGAAGTGCCTCGCCAGCACCCCTGCCGCACCGTTCCGGCACCGCCCCGGCACCGCCGGCTGGCCGGATACGTCAGTAATCTGTCATTGCAGCCAGTGCGGCGTCCGATACAGGCTGTGACCGTGTTGCAGCGACGTGTGGTGGTCGTGGTGTACGCCGGGGCGATGGCCCTGGACATCACCGGCCCTATTGAAGTGTTCGACATGGCGAACCGGCTGCTGGGACCCTCGGGCATCCCCTACCGGACCGACTTCGTCTCCGCAGACGCACCGCTGGTGCGCATGAGTTCGGGGGTGGTGCTGGAGGCCTCGCCGCTCGACGCGGGACAGGGGCCGATCGACACGCTCCTGGTGCCGGGCGGCTGGAGCCTCGACGAAGCGCTGCGGGACCGGGCGCTGGTGTCCTGGATCGGCGGGGCGGCGGCTCGCTCGCGCCGGATCGCCTCCGTGTGCGGCGGGTCCTTCCTGCTGGCCGAGGCGGGTCTGCTCGACGGCAGACGCGCCACCACCCACTGGGCGTACAGCGACGCGATGGCGCACCGCTATCCGGACGTGACCGTGGACGCGGAGCCGATCTTCGTCTGGGACGGGCCCTTCGTGACCTCCGCGGGTGTGTCGACGGGGATCGACATGGCGCTGGCCCTGGTGGAGGCCGATCACGGATCGGCGCTCGCGCTGGAGACGGCGCGGTTCCTGGTGCTGTTCCTCAAGCGGCACGGCGGGCAGTCCCAGTACAGCGCCGTCCTCGACGCGCAGCTCGCCGACCACCCGCCGATCCGGGCGGCGCAGGAGTGGATCCAGGGCAACCTGGACAAGCCGCTGCCCGTGGCCGAGATCGCCCGGCGGGCCAACATGAGCCAGCGCAACTTCGCCCGGGTCTTCCGGCGCGAGGTGGGCCTCACGCCGGGGCAGTACGTCGGGCGGACGCGGATCGCCCGAGCGCGCGAGCTGCTGGAGACCACGGACCTGACGATCAGCCAGATAGCCGGCCGCTGCGGATTCGCCGCCACCGAGACGTTCTTCCGCTCCTTCGGGCGGAGCCTGGGCCTCACTCCCAGGGAGTACCGGCACCGCTTCCAGGTCATCTCGCCGGCCGGCCTCGTCGACCGGCACCACGAGCCGGAGGGGAGCCCCGCATGACCACCACGACCCCGGACCCGCACGCGGCGGAACCGGTGCGCCTGGTCGACCGGCTGGCCGCGGAACTCGCCGCGGCGGGCGTCACCCACCTGTTCGGCGTCGGCGGCGCGAACATCGAGGACCTGTACGACGCGGTGCACCGGGGCGGAGCCGTCCGCGGAGTCGTCGCCAAGCACGAGTTCTCCGCCGTCACCATGGCCGACGGGTACGCGCGGACCACCGGGCGCGTCGGCGTCGTCGCCGCCACCTCGGGCGGCGGGGCGATGAACCTGGTGCCGGGCCTGGCGGAGGCGTACGCCTCCCGGGTGCCCGTGCTGGCCCTCGTCGGCCAGCCGCCGACCGGCCAGGAGGGGCAGGGGGCGTTCCAGGACACCAGCGGCAGGGCGGGCTCCTTCGACGCGCGGGAAATCTTCGCGCCCGTGACCCGGTTCTGCGCGCGGGTGGACGACCCGGACTCGCTCGCGGAGCTGCTGCCCCGGGCGCTCGCGGCGGCACAGGCCGCTCCGCGGGGGCCGGCCGTACTGCTGCTGCCCAAGGACGTGCAGCAGGCCCCGGTCCGGCTGCCCCCACACGCGCCGGAGGACGCCCCCGCCGCCCCCGCCGCGCCGCTCGACCCGGCCGCCGTCGGCGCCGTCTGCGACGCACTGCGCGGGGCCGGCCGTGTCCTCGTCATCGCCGGCGAGGACGTCGCCGCCGCCGACGCGCGGGACGAACTGGCCGTGCTGGCCCGGTGCTTGGGGGCGTGGGTGGCGGTCACACCGGACGCCAAGGACGTCTTCGACAACCGGGACCCGCGGTTCGCCGGTGTGGCCGGGGTGATGGGCCACGCCAACGTGGCGGACTGCCTGCGGCGGGCCGAGGTGTGTCTGCTGGTCGGCACCCGGCTGCCGCTCCTGGCGCGCGGCGGCCTCGACCGGGCCCTGGCCACGACCCGGGTCGTCTGCCTCGGCCCCGAACCGCCGTTCGTGCCCGCCACCGCGCTGGGCGGGAACCTGCGGGACGCGCTGCGCGCGGTGACCGCCCGGCTGCCGTCGCACCCGCGCGCCCGTCCCTGCCCGCCGCACGCCGGTCCGGTTCCCGTCGCCCTGCCGGAACCGGCCGCCCCGGCGGCCGAGGGCACCGTCCCCGCGGGCGAGCGCACCGTGCCGCAGGCGCGGGCGGTGGCCGCCGTGGAGGCGGCGCTCCCGGAGGACGCGCACGTGTTCGTGGACGCGGGCAACACGGGGGCCGCCGCGATCCATCTCCTGCCCGCGCCCCGCCACGGCCGGTTCGTGGTGGCGCTCGGCATGGGCGGCATGGGCTACACCTTCGGCGCCGGCATCGGGGCCGCGCTGGCCACGGGTCGCCGTACCTACGTGCTCGCCGGCGACGGGGCGTTCTTCATGCACGGCATGGAGGTGCACACGGCCGTGGAGTACGACGCGCCCGTCACCTTCGTGATCTTCAACAACAACGCGCACGCCATGTGCGCGCTGCGGGAGGAGTTCCTGCAGGGCGGCGGCCGCGCCGACGACCTGTTCGCCCCGGCCGACATCGCCGCCGGAGTGGCCGCCGCCTTCCCGTCCCTGAGGGCCACGGGGGCCACCGACGCGGCGCAGCTGCGCACGGCGCTGTCGCGGGCCAACGCGGGCAGGGGCCCGGCCCTCGTCGCGGTGACCTGCGACCCGCGGGAGATACCGCCGTTCCTGCCCTTCCAGTCCTTCACCCGCGACGCGACCACGAGCAACACGACCACGAACAAGGAGGGTTCAGATGAGCGAGGAGTCGTCCACGTCGGCTGACAGGCTGGCCGGCGTCCCCGGCCTGATGCGGATCGAGAGCACCGCCAAGGAGGAAGTGACCGCCCACTGCATGGAACTCACCCACGCCGTCTACCCCCACCACCAGGTGTACGGGCAGTACTGCACCATCCACGAGTACGTCGACTGCCCCCCGGAGCAGGCCTACGACTACCTCCGTCAAGGGCACCACTTGGAGGAGTGGACCTTCAGCCTGCGGGACTTCGCGCCCACCGGCACACCGGGGCTGTGGGCCGGGTACGACCGGCTGGAGGACGACACCCGGATCTACTGCGAGGTGGTCGCGAACCCCGAGGCCATGACCGTGGACTACCACTGCTCGTGGGACCAGGGCGACCAGCTCTGGATGATCTACCTGATGCGGGTGGTCCCGGCCTCCCTGGTCCTCGGCCGGCCGGGCTCGGTGATCACCTGGACCAACTGCCGGCACCCCCACTACGACGACAACCCGCACCCCGAACTGGCCCCGCGCCCGGACCGGCCCTGGGTGGGCGACTACTGGGACCTCTTCTACGCCGGGCACACCGTGGAGATGCGCAACCTCAAGGCCATCCTGGAACACCGGCACCGGGGCGGACTGCCGATCGGTTCGGCGCCCGCCCGGGCGGTGAGCCGGTGACCACGGTCAGCCTCACCGACGTCGCCTGCTACCTGCCCGGCGACCCGGTCCCCGCGGAGTTCTACACGCAGTACCCCGGCGCCGAGGACAAGCTCCGCGACCACCCCATGTTCAAGGTGCCGCCGTCACGGCACCACGTGGCCAGGGACGAGACCAACGCCGACATGATCGAGCGCGCCGTACAGCCCCTCATCGAGCGGCACGGCGCGGCGGAGATCCGGGACGTCGACGTGCTGCTCGTGCACAGTCAGCTGCCCGACCTGCCGTTCGTGGGCGCCGGGACCGAGGTGGCGCGCCGGCTGGGCCTGAATCCGGAGTGGCTCGTCGACGTGGCCAACGCGGGTTGCGCGTCGTTCGTCCACATGCTGAAGCTGGCCCGGCAGATCCTCACCACCACCGACGCGCGAACCGCGCTGATCTGCAACGCGCAGAGCGCCGCAGGGCAGTGGTTCACCCAGTCCGAGGTGCGCAGGCTGGCGCAGGCCGCGATCCCGGGCGACGGGTGCGGTGTCGGGTACGTGACGACGTCGGCCGGGTCGCCGGTGCTGGACGTGGAGACCCGGCACATCGGGGCGTACGCGGGCGACATGACCGTGGCGGTCGACGACGGCCGCAAGTACTGGGAGCCGGGAGAGTCCCAGCTGCGGATCGGGTTCACCGACGCGAGCGTCGCCAAGGTCCTGGCGCGGGGGAACCGCCTGGTCCCCGAGGTGGTCACGGACCTGTGCGGGCGGCTCGGCGTGCCGACCTCCGACATCGACGTCCTCATCACCAACCAGCCCAACCGCACCTTCCTGCGGAACTGGCGGGAGGCGCTGCAACTGCCGCCGGAACGGCACCTGAACACCTTCGACGCGTACGGGAACCTGTTCGGCGCGGCGATACCGATCACCCTGGAGCGCGCCCTCGCCTCCGGGCGGGTGGCGGACGGCGACCTGGTGGTGCTGGGCGGCTTCGCGCACGCGGGCGACTTCGCCGGTGCCGTCGCCGTGCGCTGGCACGGCGGACGGGGCTGAGGCATGGAGGTCCCGGTGCCGCACCGGCTCGCCCTGAACGAGAGTCCGTATCCCCCGCTGCCGTCGGTGCGGGAGGCGATGCGACGGGCCGTCGACCGGGCCCACCGCTACCCGCCGTTCCACCCCGACGAGCTCACCGAGCGGATCGCCGCGTGGTGCGGGGTGGCTCCCGACCGTGTCGCGGTCGGCAGCGGATCGGTCGGCGTGGCCCTGCAGTTGCTCCAGGCGGTGGTCCGGCCGGGCGACACGGTGGTGTACGGCTGGCGCTCGTTCGACGCCTACCCGCTCCTGGCCGGCATGGCAGGTGCCCGGCCGGTCCCCGTTCCCCTGACAGCGGACGGGCACCAGGACCTCCGGGCCCTGCTCGCGGCGCTCGGCCCCCGCACCCGGGTCGTTGTGCTGTGCAATCCGCACAACCCCACCGGCAGCCTGGTCACCGCCGGCGCGCTGTCGGCGTTCCTGCGCCGCGTCCCGCCGCACGTCACGGTGCTCCTCGACGAGGCGTACGTGGAGTTCGCCCGCCACCCCGACCTGCCGGACTCGCTCGCGCTCCTGGACACGCACCCCAACCTGCTGGTGCTGCGCACCTTTTCGAAGGCCTACGGTCTCGCCGCGCTGCGGGTCGGCTACGGACTCGGCGCGGCCGGATTGGTGGCGCGGGTCCGGGGGCGCCAACTGCCGTTCGGGGTCAACGCGGTGGCGACGGCCGCGGTGCTGGCCTCGCTGCGGGCCGAGGACGAGCTGCGCCTGCGCGTGGACGCGGTCGTGGCCGAACGCGAACGGCTCCTGCGCGAACTCGCCTCGCTCGGCTGGGACATCGGCCCCAGCCACGCCAACTCCGTCTGGCTGGCGGCGCCCGACCCGGTCGACGAGGCCGCCGCGGCCCTCACCGGAGCGGGTGTCCAGGTGCGCCACTACCCCGGCGAGGGCCTGCGGCTCACCGTCGGCGACCGCGAGGCCAACGACGCGGTGCTGGGCGCGCTGGCGGGAGCGCGGGCACGGCTGAGCGGGGCGCGCCCGTGAGGCGGGCCGCCGTCGGGACGGGCGGTTCGAGGCGGACCCCCGTCGGGGCGGAAGGATCGGGGCCGGTACCGGTCAGGACAGCGGGTCGTGACCCCAGTTCATCAGGGAGTACCGCCAGCGGGTGTCCCGTACGTCGCCGGACGGGCGCTGGGCGAGGTGGCGGTGGATGTAGCCGACCACCTTGCGCATGTGCCGGTAGTCGTCGTCGGAGAGGTCGCTCTTCCTCGCCCGGAGGATCTGTGTGATCCGGCGGCCGGAGGCGTGTCCCGTGGACTCGCCTCCGGCCTTGTGGTCCCCGGCGTCGCGGGAGTCGTCGGACTCCAGCCACTTGTCTAGTTCGGCCGGTGTCATGTTCACCAGCTCACGGAACTCGTCCCAGGTCTCCTCGCGTTCGGTGTCGTCCACGCCGCCGGCTCACTTCTTCTTCTTCTTGAGCGCGGACGGCTTGTGCACCGCGGAGCCGCCGGACTTGTCGCTGCGGACCTGGTACTGCGGGTCCTCGGGCGAGGCGTCCACCGTGCGGCCCGCCGCCTCGGTGCGCTTGGTGATCTTCTTCTCCACCGTGCCCTCGGCCTGACCGCCGTGACTCCTCCAGGTCACGTCGTCGCCCTTCCTGAGCTTCTTGTCCTCACCACGGTCCTTGGCCATGCGGACGCTCCTTCGCCGGGAAGCGGGCTGTCTCTCCAGCGTGCGGGCGTCCGGTCAGGTTCGCAGCTCAAGGGCGGACGGCACCGGTGCGGCGCCGTCCGCCGGGCCCGGCTCCGCCGCGGCGACGGCGGTGGTGATCAGGGCGAGGGCCAGGGTGTACGTGACCATGACCAGCACGCCCTGCCCGGGGAAGTCGATGCCCGCGGCTCCCAGTCCGACGAGCAGGTCGGAGCCGAGGAAGACGAGGCCGCCCCAGGCCGCCCGCGGCCCCCGCACGCGTGCGGTGAGCGCCATGGTGACCAGGGCCAGCGCGTACCCGGCCACCGCGACGCCGAGGAACAGCCCGAGCGCGGGCGCGAGGACGGCGACCGCCGCGGCCCAGCCGACGCCGTGGACGGCGCACAGCAGGCGGCGGGAGCGCAGATGCCGGAGGGCGCCCGCCCGCACGAACGCCGCCGTCCAGCACAGCTGCGCGCCCAGGAAGAACCCGAGCCCGACGGCGAAGGCCGCCCGGCCCGGCAGCATCAGGGCCACGTCACCGGCGGCGGCGAGACCGAGGCCGGCCAGGACCCGGGCGTGCCGGGTGCCGGTCAGCCGCCACAGGTGGACGGCGAGCACGGGCGCGAGGAGGGGTTTGGCGACCCACTCCAGGGCCGGCAGGCCGGCCGCGACCCCGGCGATGTCGAGGGCGGCGAGCGCGGCGAAGGCCAGGATCAGCCGCGGCATCTCACGCCTCCGTCCGGGGTGCCCAGCCGGGCGGCCCGAAGAGGTAGCCGGCCCGGTCGCGCCAGCGCGTCGCCGCGCGGACGTCGCGCCAGGCGGCCGCGAACTCGTGGAAGGCCACCCGCACCGGGTTGTAGGTGTCGATGTTCTTCGTCAGGCCGTACACCACACGCTCGCCCTCCGGTTCGAACGTGCCGAACAGCCGGTCCCAGACGATGAGGATCCCGCCGTAGTTGCGGTCCAGGTACGCGTTGTTCGAGCCGTGGTGGACGCGGTGGTGGGAGGGCGTGTTGAAGAACCACTCCACCGGCCGCCACAGCCGCTCCACCCGCTCGGTGTGCAGGAAGAACTGGTAGACGAGGCTGAACGCCTGCTGGAGCAGGATCATCCAGGGCGGCAGGCCGAGCAGCGCCAGGGGCAGCCAGAACGGCAGGCCCGTCATCGGGGTCCAGCTCTGGCGCAGGGCGGTCGAGAGGTTGAAGCGGACGCTGGAGTGGTGGACCACGTGGCTGGCCCACAGCACCCGTACCCGGTGGTGGGCCCGGTGGAAGGCGTAGTACGCCAGGTCGTCGCCGAAGAACAGCAGGACCCAGGTCCAGGCGGAGGACGGCGACAGGTGCCAGGGGGCGACGGTGTAGAGGGCCGCGTACAGGAGGATCGTCACCGCCTTCCACGGCACGGCGACGACCTGGCTGCCCGCTCCCATGGACATGCTGGTGACGGTGTCGCGCAGTTCGTATCCGCGTTCGTCGTCGTCCGGCAGGAAGCGGTAGGACAGCGCCTCCACGACGACGAGGAGCACGAACGCGGGTATCGCGTAGACTACGGCCGGGATCATGTCAGCGCACCGCCTTCCGGCGCGTGGCGGGCACGCTGCGGGACAGCAGCTCGCGGGCCAGCCGCTCGGCCGCCGCGGCCTCGCGGGCCGCGATGTGCGCCGCGAGCCGCTGGTGGGCGGCGACGTCGAGGAGTTCCGCGGTCCGCAGGTCGTCCGGCACGTCGGCGACCGGGAGCGTGCCGCCCACCAGGCTGTTGAAGGCCAGCAGGTAGGCGATGTTCCCGGAGCCCTCCACGATCAGCCGCCACCAGGCGACGTCCGCCTCGCCCAGCTCGGTCAGGTCCGGGCCGGTACGGGCGTAGCGGCCCGCGGCCTCGACGATCTCGCCCGCGGCCGCCTCGGAGCAGCGCAGCGCGCACAGCCGGGCCGCGTCGGCCCCGATGCAGGCGCGCATCTCCAGGGCGTCCCGGGCGAGGTCCGCCACCGAGGGCCCGGCGTCGGCCGCGGCGATCCCCACGGCGAGGTCGAGCCCGGCGGTGTGCCGCCAGTCCAGGACGAGGGTGCGGCCGCCGTGGCTGACCTCCACCAGCCGCGCCTGCTGGAGCCGTTTGACGGCCTCCCGGACGGCGTGCCGGTTCACCCCGAACCCGGCCGCCAGGTCCCGCTCGGCGGTAAGGGCGGCGCCGGCCGGCAGCTCCCCGCCCAGGATCCTGTCGCGCAGCACGGCGAAGAGCTGGTCGGAGACCGCCTCCCGCCGGATGTGTCCCTGAGTCATGGCGATCAGGGTGGCGGCGCCGTGCGCACTGGTCAACTGGTTGGACCAGCTTTTCTCGACGGCGTCTCCCCCGGATTCTCCGCGCGGCGCCGACCGTCACCGCGTAGGGCACGGACGACGATTCCGGCACAGTGCCCCGTAAACTCCACATATGGACACCGACACCGATGTGTTCCTCCGGCGCCTGGCTCACGAGCTGCGGCCGCGGGCGGACCAGTCGGTCGAGGTGATGCTGCGGAGCATGCGGGACGAGCTCCCCGAGCTGTGGCAGTGCGAGGACATCGCCGCCCTGGCGGCGCGGGAGACCGCCGGGCACGTGGCCACCTTCCTGGACGTCCTCGAACACGGCCTGGACGCGTGCCCCGTCCGGGCGCCGTCCGAGGCCCTGGAGATCGGTCGCCGGTTCGCGCGCAGAGGGGTGCCCGTCACCAAGCTGCTGCGCGCCTTCCGGCTGGGCCACCTGAGCCTGCTCCGGCTGATCCAGTCCGCAGCGGGCCGGCTCACCGGCGATCCGGAGCTCGTCAACGAGGCGACGCTCAGGCTCCTGGAGACCGGCTTCGCCTACGTCGACCGCGGTTCGGAGGAGGTCGTCGCCGCCTACCAGGAAGAACGCGACCACCGGCTGCAACGGCGGCTCCTGGTGACCCACGAGGCGAGCAGGCGGATCGGGACCACCCTGGACACCGCCCGCACCGCGGAGGAGCTGGCGGAGGTCGGCACCGACGAGTTCGCCGACCTCGTGGTGGTCGACCTCCTGGAGGCCGTGCTGCACGAGAACGGCGCGTCTCCCCCGGCCGACGCACCGCTGCTGCGCCGGATCGCCCAGCGGTCCGTCCTCGACGACTCCGCCGTCCCGGCGTCCGCCACGGGCCACACGCACACCTACCCCGAGGGCACGGATCCGGCGCGCGTCCTGGCCACCGGGCGGCCCCTGCTCGGCAGCGCCGCCTCCACCGACGGGCACGCGGGTCCGGCGCCGTCCCGGAACGGGGCACACGGCCCGGACGCCGCCAGCCTCCACTCGATGCTGCTGGTGCCGCTGCGGGCCCGCGGGCGCCCGCTCGGTCTCGCCCAGTTCTTCCGCCGGCGGACCGGTGTCCCCTTCGACGACGACGACCTCATGCTCGCCCAGGAGATCGCGTCCACGGCGGCGGTGTACATCGACAACGCCCGCCGCTACAGCCAGGAGCGGTTCACCGCGCTCACCCTCCAGCGCAGCCTGCTGCCGCAGCGGGCGGTGGACCACTCGGCCGTGGAGACCGCCTCCCGCTACCTGCCCTCGGGGTCCCGCGCGGGCGTGGGCGGCGACTGGTACGACGTGGTGCCGCTGTCCGGCGCCCGGGTCGCGCTGGTCGTGGGCGACGTCGTCGGGCGCGGCCTGCACGCCTCCGCCACGATGGGCCGGCTGCGCAC
Organism: Streptomyces sp. WI03-4A; assembly: GCF_033792105.1. Lineage (NCBI taxonomy): Bacteria > Bacillati > Actinomycetota > Actinomycetes > Kitasatosporales > Streptomycetaceae > Streptomyces > Streptomyces sp. WI03-4A. The sequence continues at coordinate 106,041 of NZ_JARAUO010000027.1, read as the reverse complement.
CGCCGTCCGCGCCTTCGCGGACATCGATCTGATGCCCGACGAGCTGCTGACGCACCTGGACGACGTGATCATCCGCCTCCAGCGCGAGGAGGAGCTGGACGGGGTGGAGACGGCCACGTGCCTGTACGCGGTCTACGACCCGGTCTCCCGGACCTGCTCCCTGGCCAGCGCCGGACACGTGTCGCCCGCCGTGGTCACCCCCGCGGCCGCGGACGGTGACTCCCCGGCCCGCCGGTCGGTGCATTTCCCGGACATCCCCATCGGCCCGCCCCTGGGCCTGGGCGGGCTCCCCTTCGAGACCTGCCAGCTCGAACTGCCCGAGGGCAGCCTGCTGGCCCTGCACACCGACGGCCTCATCGAGAGCCGCACCCGTGACGTGGACGCCGCGCGCGACCTGCTGGGCGCCGTCCTGGCCCGGGCCCCGGAGTCACTGGACGAGACCTGCGACCGGCTGCTGTCCGCACTGCTGCCGAGCCGCCCGTCCGACGACGTCGCCCTGCTGGTCGCCCGCACCCGGGCACTCGACCCCTGTCACGTCTCGACGCTGGACCTGCCGTGCGACCCGGCGGCCGTCGCGGGGGCCCGCGTCCACGCGTCGGAGCGACTGGCCGCCTGGGGCCTGGAGGAGCCGGCGTTCGCCACGGAACTCATGGTCAGCGAACTGGTGACGAACGCGGTCCGTTACGGCCGCGACCCCATCCAGCTGCGCATGATCCTTCAGGACACCCTGACCCTTGAGGTCTCCGACGGCAGCAGCACCGCTCCGCACCTGCGCCGGGCCCGGACCACCGACGAGGGCGGCCGCGGCCTGTTCCTGATCGCCCAGCTCGCCGAACGCTGGGGCACCCGGCACACCCGCGAGGGAAAGGTCATCTGGGCGGAACAGTCCCTGCCCGCCACGGCGGCCGCGGCCCGCTGAGCCGTTCTCCCCCGTACGGCCGCCCGTCGGACGGCGGCGTCAGGCCGGCGGCCGAGCGGGTCGACTGTGGCATTCGTCGTCCTCGTGCGCCGTGGGACCTCAGGGCAACCCTGCGGTGACCGGCAAGGATCCGGTGAACGTGGCCGGGTTCCGGTCCAGTTGCTCCAGCCACACCACCAGCGCGAGCGCCCTGTTCATACGGTCCCAGGCGTACGAGTCCCCGATGCCGAGCCCGGCCTCCCGCAGGGCGCGGCACAGGGCGGAGGTGTCGAACATCTCCTCGATCAGTGGATGCCGGGCGTGGTGGCAGAGGTCGAGGAGTGTGTCGCCGTGTCGGCGCAGGCCGCGGGCGTAGAGCTGGTTGAAGGGGATCTTGGCCGTGCGGGCCTGGATGCCGGGTGGGAGGAGGTCCGCCATGGCCTCGCGGAGCACCGCCTTCGGGCGGCCCGGCCGGAACGTGGCTGCCGGGGGGAGGTGGCGCATCGTGGCGACGACCTCCGGGTCGAGGAAGGGGTGGGAGAGGAAGAATCCGTCCTCCGGTGCCCGGTGCCAGGACAGCAGGTCGGGTGCGGCGGCGTAGTTGGCCGCGTCGTAGAGCGACTCTTCCGGCCTGCGCCCGAACACGAAGCGGCTCTCCGCGAGGCGGGCCCGGCCGTAGCCGTGGGTCCGCGCGAACACGGGCCGCAGCCAGCGGGGACGGCCGAAGTCGCCGAGGCCGCCGAGCACCGTCCCGCCGCGGCCGAGGGCCGAGAGCCGTTCGGCCGTCAGCGGCAGCGTGGGCCGTACGACGTAGGCGTGGACGATGTCCCGGACGCCCCGCTCGCCGCCGGCGGCCCAGGCACGTGCCTCTCGCGCCAGCAGCGGGAACCGTCCCGTGCGGGCCAGCCGGTGCAGGCGGAAGGGGTTGGCGTCGGCGATCGGATCGGCGCCGCACCCGGTCAGCAGGGCGTCGCAGCCCAGTTCCGCCGCGGCGGTGTGCAGCCTGGTCCAGAACGGGGCGCGGAAGGCGTGTGGTTGAGGCTCGTCGGAGTCACCCGCGTGGTGCCGGAAGTCGTCGAAGTCCGCCACGTCGTCGGCATCCACGATCAGCGGGCGGGCGTCCGGGGCGTGCCGGCGGATCTCGGTCAGCGCCTCGTCGAGGTAGGGCCCCTCCCCGGCCAGCTCGCCGCCGGCGAAACGGCCGGCGAGCAGCACCAGTTGCCCGGCGGCCGGCCGGCGGGCCGCGAGCAGCGCGACGCTGGTCGAGTCGGTGCCGCCGGAGACGTGGCACGCCGTCGTCGTCCCCATGCGGCGGTCGACGGCGTTCTCCAGCGCGAGACGCAGTTCCTTCGCGGCCCCGGCGGCGTCGGGGCCGTCCGCCGCCGGGGGCGTCCGCGCGGGGGCCGGCCGGCCGTGCGGCCGTGTCCGGCCGATCAGGTGCCCGGTGATCGCCAGCTCCACGACCTCACCGCCGAGGACCCGGTACACGTCGGTGAACGGGGTGAGGTCCGTGTGCGGTTGGGCCAGATTCCCGGTCAGGTACCGGCACACGTAGCGGCGTTCGAGCTCCGTGCCGCCGCCGAGGCCGCGTGCCGAGGTACCGACCGCGCTCACCCGGCCCCCGGACTCCCTGAAGAACAGGGGGATCCGCGCCTGTTCGTCGCGCAGCAGCACGACGCGGTCGCGGTACAGCAGGACGGCGGCGTAGTCACCGATCGGCGGCCGGGGAGCAGCCCGGTGCCGGCCGAAGTCCTCCAGGAGTCGCCGTGCACCGGCCACGCGGTCACGGTGCGAGCCGGCCCAGCCGACGACCACCGCCGCGCCCGCAGGGGCGGTGAGCGCCGTCACGAGTCCCTGCCGTGCCATGTCCGCCGCGGCCCGCAACCGCGGTGCGCCTCCGGCCCAGTCAAGGCGGAGCGCTTCCATGTCACCGTCCTCCGCTGCCGATCGAGAGCACGGGCGTGAAGGCGTGCCCGCGCGGGGCAGCGTCGGGGATGCTCAGGCCGCCGGAGGAGGTCCAGGCGTGCAGGGCGAACGGGTGCTCACGCACACCGACATGGAGCACGGCCCGCAGTCCGCGCCGCCGCAGCAGGATGAACGCCGTGACGGCCTCGGCCTTGCAGTCGTCGTCGACGAGCCAGCTCCGCCGACTGTGCGAGCGCACCGCGCGCTCGAGCCGGGCGACGTCCTGTTCGGTGGGAGGGTCCGTGCGGGCGTAGGCCGGGGCCGCCAGGGACAGGAGCCGCAGGACGCGGCCGAATCCCAGGGTGCGGATCAGCAGATGCGTGGCCCGCAGCCAGAGGCCGACCTCGGCGTACGAGTGCTCGGACCGACGGCCCGGCGCGCAGCCCGCGCGCCGGAGACCGGTGACGAGTTCGGCACGTTCGGCGGAGCTCTCGTCGGCGAACTTCCGCAGGTCAGCGGTGGTCAGGGCGAGAAACCTCGTCCGTCTCCAGTCCGCGATGAGGGCTCCGCCGGACATCCGGGTGACACGGCAGTGGGGTGACAGGATCCGCGTCATGGCTTCCAGGGCATCGTGGTCCTCGGCCACCGCGCGTCCTCCAGGTTCTGCCGATACAGGGTCAGGACTGGTATCCGTGCCCGTCGTAGTGGCTTCCGCTGAAGCCCCGGATCAGGCGGCCGTTGCCGAGAAGGACAAGACCGAGCGGCATACGGCGCCGCAGTAGTCGGAGAAACATCGCCCACCTCCTGTGAGCAGGCCGGGGGGATCAAGACCAGGCTACTCCGCGGCCCGTGACCCGCAACCGGACCCGCGACCGGATCGGCGGCCGTTCCGTGGCGGCTGCCCTGCGGCGCACCGCGGGTGACCGGCCGTCAGGCGTCCGGTGGCGGGTCGGCCGGGTGGGGTTGTCTCACCCAGCCGAGGGAGCGTTCCACGGCGCGCTGCCAGTTCTCGTACTCCGCCGCGCGGTGTGCGGGGTCCATGTCGGGCAGCCACTGGCCGGCACGGTGCCAGTTGCGGCGCAGGACCTCCAGATCGGGCCAGTAGCCCGCGGCGAGCCCGGCCGCGTAGGCGGCGCCCAGGGAGACCGTCTCGGCGACCATGGGGCGCACGACGGGCACGTCGAGCACGTCGGCGACGAATTGCATGAGCAGGTTGTCCGCCGTCATGCCGCCGTCCACCTTGAGTTCCCTGAGCGGCACGGAGGAGTCGGCGTTCATGGCGTCCACCACCTCGCGGGTCTGCCAGCCGGTGGCCTCCAGCACGGCTCGCGCCAGGTGCCCCTTGGTGATGTACGAGGTGAGGCCGACGATGACGCCGCGGGCGTCGCTGCGCCACCGGGGCGCGAACAGGCCCGAGAAGGCGGGGACGATGTAGCAGCCGCCGTTGTCCTCGACCGTCCGCGCCAGGGTCTCGATCTCCGGGGCGCTGCTGATCAGGCCCAGGCGGTCGCGGAACCACTGAACGAGCGCGCCGGTGACGGCGATGGAGCCCTCCAGCGCGTAGAACGGTTCCTGGTCCCCGATCCGGTACGCGACGGTGGTGAGCAGTCCGTGCCGGGAGCGTACGGGCTCGGTGCCGGTGTTGAGGAGCAGGAAGCTGCCGGTCCCGTAGGTGCACTTGGCCTCCCCCGGGGAGAAGCAGGTCTGGCCGAACAGGGCCGCCTGCTGGTCGCCGAGGGCTGCCGTGATGCCGACGCCGGGCAGCAGCGCGCGGGCGTCGCCGTACACCTCGGCGGACGACCTGATCTCGGGCAGCATGATCCGGGGCACGCCGAAGAAGGCCAGCAGGTCCTCGTCCCAGGTGAGCGTGCGGATGTTCATCAGCATGGTCCGGCCGGCGTTGGTGACGTCGGTGATGTGCAGGCCGCCGTCGGCGCCGCCGGTGAGGTTCCAGACCAGCCAGGTCTCCATCGTGCCGAACAGCACCTCGCCGTCCCTGGCCCGCTGTTCCAGGCCCTTGACGTGGTCGAAGAGCCAGCGGACGCGCAGTGCGGAGAAGTACGTCGACGGCGGCAGGCCGCACCGGTCCAGGAAGAAGTCCTCCCCCGGCCGCCGCGCCAGCTCCTCCACGAGCGGGGCCGTGCGGGTGTCCTGCCAGACGATCGCCCGGCCCAGCGGGGCCCCCGTCCGCCGGTCCCAGAGCACCGTCGTCTCCCGCTGGTTGGCGAGGCCGATGGCGGCGACCTGGCCCGGGTCGATGCCGGCGGCGGCCAGCGACTCGGGCACGACGCGCCTCAGGTTCTGCCAGATCTCCACGGCGTCGTGCTCGACCCAGCCGGGCCGGGGGAAGTGCTGCTGGTGCTCCCGCTGCGCGACCGACACCAGCCGCCCACGGTGGTCGAACAGGATGCAGCGGGTGGAATTGGTGCCCTGATCGATGGACATCACATGACGTTCGACCATGATCGGGTCTGCCTTCCGACGGATCGGGGCGGGTCGGGGTGCGGCCGTCTACCAGCGAGCGGCCCCCAGGTCTCTGGAGATCGCCCGCGCGGCCTCCCGGAGCAGGGTGATCAGGCCGGCGCGCGGGTGTCCCTGGCTGTCGCAGATCCGCTCGACGGGGCCGGACAGCCCGATGGCCCCCACGACGAGGCCGCCGTGCCCCCGGATCGGCGCGGCGAGGCCGGCCTCGCCCATGCTCATCTCCTGGATCTCGGCGGCCCAGCCGAGCTCCCGGACCTCGCCGAGCGCCCGGGTGAGCTGCTCGGGGGCGTCCAGGGTGTGCCGGGTGTACGGCTCGAGGCCCGCCTGCTGGGCCGACTCCAGGGTGGCGGTCCCGTAGGCCAGCAGCACCTTGCCCAGCGAGGAGGCGTGCAGCGGCAGCAGCGAGCCGACGTCCAAAGTCTGGAGCGTGTCGTCCGGCCGGAACACGTGGTGGACGACGAGCACCCGGTCCTCCAGCGGAGTCCCGAGGCGGACCGCTTCGCCGCTGCGGGCGGCCAGGGCGTCGGCCCAGTTCAGCGAGCGCGAGCGCAGTTCGTTGACGTCCAGGTAGCTGGTGCCCAGGTGCAGCAGGGCGGCTCCGAGCTGGTACTTGCCGGTGGCCGCGTCCTGCTCCACGAAGTCCACGTGCTGGAGGGTGCGCAGGATGCCGTGGGCGGTGCCCTTCGCCAGCCCGAGCGAGGCGGCCACCTCGCCGAGCCCGAGTCGGCGGGGTCCGCCGGCGAGCAGACGCAGGATCGCCGCCGCCCGCTCGATCGACTGGACTGGGCCGGCCATGATGCGAGCGTATTACCGCCGCGGACGATCCGCTCCGCGGGCAGGTCGGGGCCGCTTTAGCGGCGGGACGGCCCGGGGCGTTCGGTAATGCCGACCCACGTTCATTGACCCGCCCGGTTTGTCTCCCTACGGTTCATCGAGGCCGGGCACACGCGCTGCGGCACGAGCGCCGGGCCAACCGAGCACACCCGAGGAGTGAACATGGCGGCACAGCTGGACACGCTGCTTCCCGAGACCTGCGAGCAGGTGTGGATGACGCCTCCCGTTCCCGGCGCCGTCTCCGACGTACGCCGGGGTGTGGGCGCGGCACTCGCCGAGTGGGACGTGTCCCCGGAGATCGTCGAGGACTCCCTGCTCGTGGTGTCGGAACTGCTCACCAACGCGGTGATCCACGCCCTGCCGCCGGCCGTGCTGCGGCTGTCCTGGGTCCGGGGCGCGGGTGTCCGCACCCTGCACGTCGAGGTCACCGACGCCGGCCCCACCCTGCCCGCGGGCCACTCCCGTGTCGGCATCGACCCGGACGAGCACGGCCGGGGCGAGGAGATCGTCCACGCCCTGGCGACCCGCCACGGCATACGCGTCCACGCGGGCGGCTACACCCGCTGGGCGGACCTCGTGGCCGTCTGAGACACCCACCCCCGACCTACCGGTCCCCGCCGGCTACCGGTCCCCACCCGGCCCACCTGTCCCGCCGGACCTACTGCCGCCCCGGTCTCCGAGCCACGCCACGCGGCCCTGAGCGCTCGCGCCGGTCCCCGCATCCGGCTCACCAGCGCCACGGGCCGCGCCCCCGCGGCCCGGCTTGCGCGGCCCAGCACCCGGCTCACCACCGCCACACGGCCCGCGACCCCGCCACACGGCGTCGGCAGCCCAGCGCCGCCTCCCCGCCCCCACACGGCCCCGACCCCGACCTCCGGCTTCCACAGCCCAGCGGCCGGCCCACCACCGCCACACCGCCCGCCCCCCCGCCGCCAGCAGCCCAACGCCGGCCTGGCCACCCCCCACACGGCCCCCGGCCACGCCGCCCGGCTCCCGCGGCCCAGCGGCAGGCTTACCGACGCCACGCGGCCCACGCCCCCACGGCGCCAGCGGGCCCAGCGCCCGCCTCGCCACCCGCACACGGCCCCCGGCCACGCCCTCCGGCTTCCACAGCCCAGCGGCCGGCCCACCACCGTCACGCGGCCCGCGCCCCGCCGCACGGCGCCAGCAGCCCAACGCCGTCCTGGCCACCCCCACGCCGCCCGGCTCCCGCGGCCCAGCGGCCGGCCCACCACCGCGCCACGCGGCCCACGCCCCACGTCAGCAGCCCGGCGCCCGCCTCGCCGCCCCCACGCGGCCCCCGACCCGCCCTCCGACTTCCACAGCCCAGCGGCTGGCCCACCACCGTCACGCGGCCCGCGCCCCGCCGCACGGCGCCAGCAGCCCAGCGCCCGCCTCGCCGCCCCCACGCGGCCCCCGACCCGCCCTCCGGCTTCCACTGCCCAGCGGTCGGCTTTCCCCCATCACCCGGCCTTCAGAGCCTGGCTCGCTCCCCGTAGGGCTCGGCTCGCGCCCCCCGACGCCCAGTTTCCGCAGCCCCAGCGTCCGGCTGTCCCACCATCACCGGCCCTCGGAGCGCGGCTCACACCCCCGACGCCCGGCCGCGCCCAGTCTTCTGGCCCTCCCGCCTCCGGGCCCCCGGGGCCCGGCTTCCCGATGCTCGACGCGACCCGGCCTGCAATGCCGCCCGCACGCCCACCCTCCCCGCCCTCCGCCGTCGCTCGCACCGGCCACCAGTGCACGCCGCTGCGGGGCCAGCACGCCAGCCCCCAGCCCCCCTCATGCCGCGTCCGTGACCGGCTCGGGGGTCGTCGGCGTGGGCGGGGGGTCGGTCGGAGGTGGGACCTGGGTCGTTCCTCTGCGGAGCAGGAGGAGGGCCGCGTCGTCGTGGAGGCGGCCGCCGACGTGGGTCAGCAGTTCGTCGTGCAGGGCGGTGAGGGTGCGGGCCGGTTCCTCGCAGACATGGCGGGCCACGCCCTCCGCGAGCGGGTAGAACGCGCGGGAGTGATCGCGGGCCTCGGTGACGCCGTCCGTGTAGAGCAGCAGTTGGTCGCCGTCGGCGAAGGGCAGGCACTGCAGGCGGGGCGACTCGCCGGAGAGGGCGCGCAGGCCGAGCGGCGGCGCGGGGTGGGTGGGCTCCACCGGCGCGACCTCCCGGGACGCGGATATCAGCAGCGGCGGCGCGTGTCCGCAGTTGACGACCTCGAGACGGCCAGGACGCGGGTAACCGGCGACCACGGCGGTGACGAAGTCGTCGGGGCCGAGGTTGCGCGCGAGGCTCCGCTCGATGCGGCCGACCACCTCCAGGAGGTCGGGCTCGTCGTAGGCGGCCTCGCGGAAGACGCCGAGCACGAGGGCGGCGGTGCCGACGGCGGGCAGCCCCTTGCCGCGTACGTCGCCGACGATCAGCCGCACCCCGTACGGGGTGGACACCAGGGCGTAGAGGTCCCCGCCGATCCGCGCCTCCGCCGCCGCGGCGCTGTAGCGCACGGCCACCTGGAACGGGCCGACCGTCTCCGGGACGGGCTTGAGCAGGGCGTGCTGGGCGGCCTCCGCGACCGAGCGGACCGCGGCGAGGACTCGTTCCCGGCGCCCGCGCAGCCCGCTGGCCAGACCGCTGGCCGCGGTGACGGCCAGCAGGGCGGCCAGCACGGCGGCCAGCTCATGGCCGGGCACCTCGTCCCGCAGGCCCTGCGCCGCGCCCAGCACCCCGGCCAGCAGTCCGACGCAGAGCACCCCGCGCGGCCCGTTGGTGGTCGCCGCCAGCGCGGGTCCGGCCGCCAGCAGCGGCAGCCAGACCACCCCGGCACCTCCGACGACGCCGACGAGCACGACGACGGCCACGACCAGGACCGGGAGGACCGGCAGACCGGGCAGGACCGGCGCGACGGCGGCGAACTGCTCGGCGGCGCGGCGGCGCGCCGTCGCCCGGCGGGCCGACGCCCCGTGGATCGTCGCCCGGCGGGCCGCCGCCCGGTGGATCGCCGCCCGGCGGGCCGCCGGCAGGGGGCCGGTCCACCGGTGTCCGGACGACCGTGCCGGCCCGTGCTCGCTGCGATGGTGTCGGGCCTGGATCATCTCTCGTCCGCAGTCCTCACCTGTACGGGGCGCATGCCCGGAATGACCGTTTCACCTAGGAAACGGGCTGGGCCGGGCGCCCCACAAGGCGCGGAATTTCAGATAGTGAGCGACAGGCCCCTCGTCACCCGGTCCGCGGCCGGGAGCAGCCGGGCCCGGATGTCCTGGAGCCGGGCGTGGCGCTCCACCGGCAGCGAGACGCCGAGCGAGCCGATCATGTCCCCGCTGTACACGGGCACGGCGACGCACACCGTGCCGAGCGTGTACTCCTCGAGGTCGGTCACCGCCGGCGCCAGCGGGGAGTCCTCCAGCCTGCGGAGCAGTTCCGTGGCGCTGGTGACGGTCCGCGGGGTGAGGTCGGCCAGGTGATGCCGGGAGAGGTAGTCCCGGCGGGACTCCCGGTCCATCTCCCGCAGCACGCACTTGCCGAGCGCGGTGGCGTGTCCGGCGTCCTCGAAACCCACCCAGAGGTCGACCCTCGGCGTCCGGGGGCCGTCGACGATCTCGGCGACCCTGATCTCGCCCTCCTCGTAGAAGGTCAGGTAGGTGGCGGTGGCCAGTTCGTCCCTGAGGGCGGCGAGGGCCGGACGGATCCGGCTGAGCAGCGTCTGCGCCCGGCCGGAGGCGTGCAGCGACTTGAGCCGGTCGCCGAGGACGAAGCCGCCGTCGTCCAGCTTGCGGACGTATCCGTCGTGGACCAGGGTGCGCAGCAGGTGGTAGGCGGTGGCCAGGGGCAGGTTCGTCTCCCGTGCCAGCTGCTTCGCGGGCGCGCCGTTCTCGTGCGCGCTCACCGCCTCCAGCAGGCGGAAGGCCCGCTGCACGGAGGTGATCAGCGTGGGTCCGCCGTCCGCGCTCATACGAACAGCGTCCTCCGGGCACCCGGCACCGGCAAGGCAGGGGCCGTGCGCCTCCCTGTCAGACCCGGTGGCCCGGTCAGACCGGGTGGCCCCCGGCGGCCGGCCGGCGCTGGACGCTCGCCTCGTCCGCCGGGGTGATGCGGGCCGGGCCGTCGACGTCGGGGCCCTCGTCCTCGTTGAACCCGGTGTCCGTGATCCGGGCGGTCACCCACAGGGCCAGGTCCTGCGCGGCCTGCCCGGACAGCCCTCCGTGCTCCCACCCTTCGCGGGCCCGGCGGGCCGCGTCCGCGTCATGGCGCTCGGTCTCCCGCAGCCAGACGGGCACGAGCCGCTCGACCACCCGCCGGTCGGCCGGGGACGCGTCCCGCTGTGGCCGGTGTGCGGTGCTCATGGGGGCCGGGTTCCCGAGGGACGGCGGGTCGTACCGTCCCGCCCGCCCCTTCCCGCTACGGGCCCGGTCGGCCCGGTCATGGCGTGGAGGGCGCCAGGACCGTACGGCAGTCCTGCCACGCCTCGGCGCTCAGCAGGTGCCGGACGCGGGTGAACACGGTGAGGAGTCCGGGTCCCCACTGCTCGCGGAAGGCGGGGCCGAGGCGGGCGAGGTCGAGTTCGTTCGCGGCCGACAGCTCGGCGAAGTCACGCCGTGCCCGGGGCTCCGGGAGGTGGGGGGCGCCGGTGAAGCGGTCGTGGAAGGCGCCGTCGGGCCGGCCCAGGTCCGGGTAGGTGGCCCCACGGTCGCAGGAGGCGTACAGGTGGACGATCGCCTCGGCCTCGGGGCCGATCACCGCCACGAGGTCGGCACGGCGGTCCAGGGGCAGCAGTGCGGTGGGAAATCCGTCGGTGCCGTAGAACGCGTGGCAGAGACCGGCGAGCCGGAGGGCGGGCCGCGCGCCCCACGTCCCGAGCAGCTCCCGCACGCGCAGCAGGTGGGCGAGCAGCGTGCCGCCGGGGTGCGGGACGTCCTCGGCGCCGAGTTCGCGCAGCAGGGCGACGGCGCGGTCGGCGGCGGTGGCCTCGGTCTGCGGTGGCGGCGGGTGCGGGTTCACGGCTCGCGGGTCCTTCCTGTCACGGGACGATGCCGGGGCGGAACTTGGGAATCTGGACGGTGATCTTCGTGCCGGCGCCGACCCCGGTCTCGATGACGAGGCCATGATCGTCGCCGTACACCTGGCGCAGGCGCATGTCCACGTTGCTCAGGCCGATCCCCGCGGAGGGGTCGCCCCGGCCGCGCAGGAGGTCGCGCAGCCGCTGCGGCTCCATGCCGACGCCGTTGTCCTCGATGACGACCCGGGCCTCCGTCCCCTCGTCCTCCGCGACGATCGTGATGCGGCCACGGTCCACGGACTCCTCGAGGCCGTGCTTGAGGGCGTTCTCGACGAGGGGCTGCAGGCAGAGGAACGGGAGGGTGACCGGCAGTACCTCGGGGGCGATGCGCAGGGTGACCTCGAGGCGGCGGCCGAAGCGGGCGCGGGCGAGTTCGAGGTACTGCTCGATCGAGCGCAGCTCGTCGGCCAGGGTGGTGAAGTCGCCGCCCCGGCGGAAGGAGTAGCGGGTGAAGTCGGCGAATTCCAGGAGCAGTTCGCGGGCGCGCTCGGGGTCGGTGCGGACGAACGAGGCGATGCTCGCGAGCGAGTTGTAGACGAAGTGCGGGGAGATCTGGGCGCGCAGGGCACGTATCTCGGCCTCGATGACGCCGGAGCGGGCCCGGTCGAGTTCGGCGAGTTCCAGCTGTACGGAGACCCAGCGGGCCACCTCGGCGGCGGCGCGGACCATGACGGCGGACTCCTCGTCGCCGAACGCGGCGAGGGCGCCCGGGGCGCGGCCGTCGACGCCGAGTGGTGCGAGGACGCCCCAGCGGACCGGGCAGGTGTCGTTGCCGCAGGACAGCGCGAAGGTCTGGGCACGTCCGGTGCGCAGCACGTGGGCGAGGTGTGCCTCGGTCTCGGCGCGGTGGTGGTCGCCGACGCCGTCCCAGGCGAGCACGGACTCCTCGTCGGTCAGGGCGAGGGCGACCGTGCCGAGCAGGGGGCGCAGCCGCCGGGCCGCCTTGCGGGCGGTCTCGGGGGTGAGGCCGGCGCGCAGCGGCGGTGCGGCGAGCGAGGCGGTGTGCAGGGTGTGGAAGGTGGCCCGTTCGACCGGGGTGCCGGGACCCGCCGGGTTCTCGTGCTGCCGGCGGGCGCCCGCGTGACCGAGTGCGGCGCCGAGGGCGAACAGCGCGAGCGCGGCGAGCGCCAGCACGACGCACCCGAGCGCGCTCATGCGGCGGGCTCCGGGCCGGGATCGCGCGGGTCGGGGGCGTGCGGGCCGGGGTCGTCCGGGTCGGGGTCGGGGACGCCCCGTTCGGTTCCGTGCGGTTCGGGATCGTAGGGGTGCCGCGTGACCGCCCTCCTCCCGGAATCGCGCCGTTCGGTCTGCCGCCCCTCCTGCCTCCCCGCCTGCCTCCCCGCCTGCCTCCCGCCTCCCCCGCCCGTCGCCTCCGGCAGGTGCAGGCGGGCCATCGTGGCGGACGCGCTCGCGGGGGTGCGGACGCGGGTGGCCAGGGAGGTCAGGACCATCGCCGCGAAGCCGACCGGGACGGACCAGACGGCGGGCCAGGCCAGCAGGGTGTGCAGCAGGCCGGAGCGGGCGCCGCCGGCGATGGTCACCGTGACGGCGGTGAGCGCCGTGCCGCCGCCGAGGAGCAGCCCGGCGATCGCGCCGGGCGGGGTGAGTCCGCGCCACCAGATGCCGAGGACGAGCAGCGGGCAGAACGAGGAGGCGGACACGGCGAAGGCGAGGCCGACCGCGTCGGCCACGGGCAGGTGGCTGACGACGGTGTTGGCGGCGGTGGGCACCGCGATCGCCGGCAGGGTCGCGAGCCGGTGGTGCCGGATGCCGAGGGCCGGCAGCACGTCCTGGGCGAGCACGCCGGCCACCGACATGGTGAGCCCGGAGACGGTGGACAGGAACGCCGCGCAGGCGCCGCCGGCGACGAGCGCGCCGAGCAGGTCGCCGCCGACACCGCCGATCAGCCGCTGCGGCAGGACCAGGACCGCCGCGTCGGCGTCGCCGGTCAGCAGCAGGTCGGGCGCGTACAGCCGGCCGAGCACGCCGTAGAGCGGGATGAGCAGGTAGAAGGCGCCGAGCAGGCCGAGCACGGCGACGGTGGTGCGGCGGGCGGCGCGGCCGTCGGGGTTGGTGTAGAAGCGGACGACGACGTGCGGGAGGCCCATGGTGCCGAGGAAGGTGGCGAGGATCAGGCCGTAGGTGGCGTAGAGGCTGTGCTGTTCGCGGCCGGCCGCCAGCGGGTTCGCCCAGCCGGACGCGGCGGCCCGGCCGTCCCCGGCGGCGGGCAGCGGGACGCGGGCGCCGGGCGGGAAGCGCAGGGTGGTGGCGGGGCCGATCCGGTGCGGGCCCGGGTCGAGGGTGAGCGGGCCGCCGTGCAGGGCGCGTCCGTCGACGGTGCCGGTCGCCGTGATCCGCACCGGCTCCTGGACGGTGAGGCGCAGCGTGGCGTCGGTGCGCACCTCGGTGGAGCGCTGGAAGACGGGGCGTTCGTCCCAGGCCGGGGCCGGGGCGTGGTCCGCACGCCAGGCGAGCAGCAGGAACACGGCGGGCACCAGCAGCGCGGTGAGCTTCAGCCAGTACTGGAAGGCCTGGACGAAGGTGATGCTGCGCATGCCGCCGGAGGCCACGGCCACCGTCACCACGGCGGCCACGACCAGGCCGCCGAACCAGCCGGGCGCACCGGTGAGCAGCCTCAACGTCAGTCCGGCGCCGCGCAGTTGGGGCAGCAGGTAGAGCCAGCCGACGCCGACCACGAGGACGCTCGCGATCCGGCGGACGGCCCGGGACTCCAGGCGCGCCTCGGCGAAGTCCGGGAGGGTGTAGGCGCCGGAGCGGCGCAGCGGGGCGGCGACGAAGGCGAGGAGGACCAGGAAGCCGGCGGTGTAGCCGATGGGGAACCACAGCATGTCGGCGCCGTGCGCGAGGACGAGTCCGGCGACGCCGAGGAAGGACGCGGCGGAGAGGTACTCGCCGCTGACGGCGAACGCGTTGAGGCGGGGCGGGACACTGCGGGAGGCGACGTAGAAGTCGGTGGTGGTGCGCGAGACGCGCAGGCCCAGCGCGCCGACGAGCACCGTGGCCAGGACCACGGCCGACACACCGGCGACTGCGTACGTCTGGTTCAACGCCCGGTCACGTCGCCCTCGTTGCGCTCGGCGCGGCGGACGTACCAGATTCCGGCGGCCAGCAGGGCCGGGTAGGGGGCGACGCCCAGCACGAGCCAGACGGCGAGCGGGGCGTCCGGGCGGGTGCCGGTCCGGCCGAGCACCCGCAGGGTCAGGGGCAGCAGGCCGAGGGAAGCCGCGAGCAGGGCGGTCGCCGTGAGGGCCGCGCGCATCTGACGGCGCATCAGCCGCGCTACGGCGGAGTCGGAGGCCGGTGCGTGGCCGGTCCGCTCGGGCGGCCCCGCCGGGCGGGGCCGGGGGCGGGCGGCGCGGTCGGTGCGGGGCCGCGCGGTGACCACCTCTCTGCGTGGGACGGATTCCGCACCCATGACGCACTCCCCGACGCCGCGGTGATCACCTGTGTTGCCGCGAGTGTACGCAGCGTGCCTTCGGTGAGGTAGCCGAAGGACGAGGTTCGGCACCCGCCCGGCCCGGCGTGCGGGGCGGGTTCAGCGCGCGCCCTGGGCGTGGCGGGCCAGCAGGTCGCGCAGTTCCCGGGCGTTGCGCCGGCTGACGGCGAGGACCCGGTCGCCGATCCTGACGCTCAGGTTGCCGCCCTCCAGGCGGAGTTCCTCGATACGGCCGAGGGCCACCAGGCGGCTGCGGTGGATGCGCACGAAGCCGCGGGAGCGCCACTGCTCCTCCAGCGTGGACAGCGCGACCCGCACCAGGTGGCTGCCGCGCGGGGTGTGCAGCCGGGCGTAGTCGCCCTGGGCCTCGACGTAGCTGATGTCGGCGATGGGCACGAACCGGGTCACCCCGCCGAGTTCCACGGGTACCTGGTCGACGAGGCCGCCGGCCGGCCCCTGTCCGGCCCGGCTCAGTTCGGCGACGCGCCGTACGGCCTCCGCGAAGCGCTCCTTGCGCAGGGGCTTGAGGAGGTAGTCCACGGCCTTGAGGTCGAACGCGCGCAGGGCGAAGTCCTCGTGGGCGGTGACGAAGACGATCAGCGGCGGGACGGCGAACCCGCCCAGCAGGCCCGCCAGTTCGAGGCCGCTGAGGCCGGGCATGTTGATGTCGAGGAAGACGACGTCGACGGCCTCGGGCGCGTCCGGGCCGGCCCGCAGGGCCCGGTCGAGCAGGTGCAGCGCCTCGCGGGCGTCCAGGGCGGGCAGGACGGTGCCGATCCGCGGGTCCTCGCCCAGGAGGTACAGCAGTTCCTCCAGCGCGGGTTCCTCGTCGTCCACCGCGAGTGCGCGCAGCGCCACCGGGACCTCCTCGTCCTCGCCTCCGTACGGACACCGGCAGGCCGTGCCCGGCAGCATCCTCGGCCCCCGGGCCGCCGCCGTCGAGTCCCCGGCTCAGTCCGGCAGTCGCATCCGTACCCGCTCCCCCGGTCCGACGCGCACCACCCGGTCCGGGAGCCGGAAGTCGATGGGGGCGCGGCCGGAGCAGGGCGGCATGGTGGCCTCCAGAAGGCCGGACCCGAGGCGCAGTGCGACGCCCCAGTTGCCCCGGTAGCGCAACGAGAAGCCGTAGGAGGAGAGTTCCGGGAGGTGGACCGGGTCGAGCCAGAGCTTGCCGTCCCGGGTCTCCAGGCCGGTCAGGCAGCGCTGGACGAGGTCCAGGGTGCCGGCCATGGCGCCGAGGTGGATGCCCTCGCCGGTGGTGCCGCCCTGCACGTCGGCGATGTCGCCGCGCAGGGCCTCCTGGACGAAGCCCCAGGCGTCGGTGCGGCGGGCGCGGGCCAGGATCCAGCCGTGGACCAGGCCGCTGAGGGTGGAGCCGTGCGAGGTGCGGTGCAGGTAGTGGTCGACCGTCGCGGACCAGATGTCGTCGTCGAGTCGGTGCCCCAACCGGGTGAACAGGGAGCGCAGTTCGTCGGGTGCGAACAGGTAGCCGAGCATCAGCACGTCGGCCTGTTTGGAGGCCTTGTAGCGGTTGACGGTGTCGCCCTCCGCCTCCAGGATCCGGTCGAGGCGCCGGATGTCGCCGTACCGGGCGCGGTAGCCGTGCCAGTCCAGTTCGGCGAGGTCGCCGTAACCCTCGAACTGGCTGATCACCCCGTCGTGGAAGGGCACGTGCAGGGTGCGGGAGACCTCCTCCCAGCGGGCGGTCTCGTCGTCGTCCAGGCCGATGCCCTCGGTGAGTTCGCGGCGGCGCGGCTCGGGCAGGACGCGCAGCAGGTCCAGGGCGCGGGCGAGCACCCAGGCGGCGGTGACGTTGGTGTACGCGTTGTCGTCCAGGCCGGGCCGGTCCGCGTCGGGGTAGGCGTCGTGGTACTCGTCGGGGCCGACGACGCCGCGGATGCGGTGCCGGCCCAGGTGCTCGTCGTAGACGGTCGAGTCGGCCCAGAGACGGGCGATCAGCAGCAGCATCTCGGCGCCCTCGGTGTGCAGGAAGCCGGTGTCGCCGGTGGCCTCGCAGTACTGCCACACGTTGTAGGCGACCGCCGAGCCGACGTGCCGCTGCAGCCGCGTGTGATCGGGCAGCCAGCGCCCCGAGCGGGGGTTGAGGTGCAGGCGCTGGGTCTCCTCGCGGCCGTCGCTGCCGCTCTGCCACGGGTACAGGGCGCCGCGCAGGCCGGCCTCGCGGGCGGCGTGGCGGGCCGCGTCCAGCCGGCGGTAGCGGTAGTGGAGCAGGGCGCGCGAGACCTCGGGCAGATGGAGGTTGAGGTAGGGCAGCACGAACAGCTCGTCCCAGAAGACGTGTCCGCGGTACGCCTCACCGTGCAGTCCGCGCGCGGGCACGCCGACATCGAGGTCGGCGGTGTGCGGGGAGAGGGTCTGCAGCACGTGGAACCGGTGCAGGCGCAGGATGCGGCCCGGGTCGCCGGGGACGTCGAGTTCGGCCCGGCGCCAGAGCTGTTCCCAGGCCGTGGCGTGCGAGGCGAGCAGGTCGTCGAAACCGGGCGCGGAGGCGGCCCGGTCGACGGCGGCACGCAGCGGGTCGCTGAGGGCGGGGTCGTGGGAGGTGTGCAGGGCGACGGTCTTGTCGACGGTGACCGTGCGGCCCGGTGCCAGGGACAGCCGCAGGTGCTGGACGGCCCGGCGGGCCTCGTGGGCGTCGGTCACCGGGGCGCCGCCGGCGCAGAGCCGGGCGGCGACGCCGACGACGATGCCGGAGGTGCGGGTGCGGCAGCGCAGCCACATGGTGCCGCCGGGTGGGTCGCTGCCCGTCTCCACGTGGGTGAGGTGCCGGCCGTCCAGGTCCTGGTAGCGGGCCACGCCGGAGTTGGTGACGCCGCCGTCGAGCGCGGTCTCGACGGCGAGTTCGACGGTGCCGCCCTCGGCGGTGAGGTCGGTGCGCAGGGCGGCGAGGCAGGGGTCGGCCATGTGGACGAGGCGGAGCTGGCGGACGAGGAGGCTGACGCCGTCGCCGAGCGGGTAGCGGGTCCGGCGTTCCAGGACGCCCGGGTCCAGGTGGAGGGCGAGGTGGTGCTCGGCGGGCGGGACGGTGTCCGGGGTGAGCCAGTCCCCGGCGACGGGGCGCAAGCGCAGCGGCAGCCAGTTCGGGAGGTTGACCATGTCCTCGTTCTCGACCAGGCGCCCGGCGACCTCGGAGGTGAGCCGGTTGTAGCAGCCGGCCGCGTAGGTGCCGGGGTAGTGCACGGCGTCCGCGGCGCACTCGGGCAGCGCGCCGCGGGTGGCGAAACGGCCGTTGCCGACGGTGCACAGGGACTCGCGCAGGCGTTCCTCGGCGGGGTCGTAGCCGTCGTACTCCCACAGCAGTCCGGTCACCGCGCCGGTCCCCCTTCCCGCCTCTCGGGGCCTCGTGGGTGCGTCACCGCTCGGACAGCAGGCCGGTGAGGATCCGGTCCGGGGTGAGCGGCAGCTCGCGGAAGCGGATCCCGGTGGCGTGGTGGACGGCGTTGCCGAGGGCGGCCGCGGTGCCGACGATGCCGATCTCGCCGATGCCCTTGCTGCCCATGGGGTTGAGGTGGGGGTCGTCCTCCTCGATCCAGGCGGCCTCGATGTCGGGCACGTCGGCGTTGGCGGGCACGTGGTAGGAGGCGAGGTCGGCCTCCGGGAAGTCGCCGAAGGCGGTGTCCATGGTGCTGCCCTCGGTGAGCGCCATGCCCAGGCCCATGGTCATGGCGCCGACGAACTGGGAGCGCGCGGTGCGGGCGTTGAGGATGCGTCCGGCCGCGTAGACGCCGAGCAGCCGGCGGACCCGGATCTCACCGGTGACGGTGTCGACGGTCACCTCGGCGAAGTGGGCGCCGAAGGCGTGCCGGGAGTAGGGGCTGTCGGCGTCGGCCCGGCCCGCGGTGTCGGCGCGGGCCGTCAGGCCCTTGGCGGGCAGCGGGCCGCTGTGGCCGGCGAGGCGGGACGCGAGCCGGGTGCACGCCTCGTGCACGGCCCAGCCCCAGGAGGCGGTGCCGGAGGAGCCGCCCGCCAGCGGGGCCGGGGGCAGGTCGCTGCGGCCCACCTCGGTACGCACCCGGTCCAGCGGCGCGCCGAGCGCGTCGGCGGCGATCTGGGCCAGCACGGTACGGGCACCGGTGCCGATGTCGGCCGCGTTCAGCCGGACGACGAAGGTGCCGTCCGGAAGGGCCTGCGCGCTGGCGGTGGAGGCGCCGATCTGGAACGGGTAGGTCGCCGCGGCCACACCGGTGCCGAGGAGCAGCGGGCCCTCGGCACGGGCGGCCGGGCGCGGGTCGCGGGTCTCCCAGCCGAAGCGGCGGGCGCCCTCGCGCAGGCAGGCGACGACGTTCCGGCTGCTGAACGGCTGTCCGCCGGCGGGCTCGTGGTCCGGTTCGTTGCGGATCCGCAGCTCCACCGGGTCGATGCCGAGCGCGCCGGCGAGTTCGTCCATGGCGGATTCCAGCGCGTACATGCCGGGCGCCTCACCGGGGGCGCGCATCCAGGACGGGGTGGGCACGTCCAGCGGCACCACGCGGTGGGAGCTGCGCAGGTGCTCGGTGGCGTACATGACACGCGCGGGCAGCCCGGCGTACTCCACGTACTCCTTGACGCGGGAGGTCTGGGTGGTCACCTCGTGCAGCAGGGTGGTGAGGTGGCCGTCCGCCGTGGCGCCGAGCCGCAGCCGGTTCAGGGTGGGGGCGCGGTGGCCGACGACGGTCGGCATCTGGTGGCGGGGGTAGGCCAGGGTGACGGGCCGGCCGGTGCGGCGCGCGGCCATGGCGGCGAGGACGACGTCGGGCCGCGGGGTGCCCTTGGCGCCGAAGCCGCCGCCGACGTGCTCGCCGACGACCGTGATCCGGTCCTCGGGCAGTGCGAACAGCTCGGCGAGTACGGAGCGGACGGTCGTGCCGCCCTGGGTGGAGGTGTACACCGTGAGCCGGTCGCCGTCCCAGACGGCGGTGGTCGCGTGCGGCTCCATGGGGTGGTTGTGCAGGGGCGGGACCCGGTAGTCGACGTCCACGCGGACACCGGCCGCCGCGAACGCGCCCTCCGGGTCGCCGAGTTCGAACCGGCCCGGCTCTCCGCCGGCCTTCTCCGGCTCGTAGGCGTCCGGGTGGTCGGGGCGGAGCCGGACGTCGTGGTCCTCGGTGGCGTAGGTGACGCGGACCGCCCGGGCGGCGGCGCGGGCCGTCTCCAGGGTCTCGGCGACGACCAGGGCGACGCACCAGCCGCGGTGTGGCACCCGCGGGTTCTGCAGCACGGCGAGGGTGCCGTCGTCCGACGGGCCGAGGCGGGGCGCGTCACTCGGGGTGAGGACGGCGAGGACACCGGGCAGGACGAGGGCGGCCGTGGTGTCCACGCCGGTGACCCGGCCCCGGGCCACGGCGGCGGGCACCGGCCAGGCGTGGGCCCGGCCGGGCAGCGGGTACTCGGCCGCGTAGCGGGCGGCGCCGGTCACCTTCAGCAGCCCTTCGCGCCGTGCGGCGGGAGCGCCCAGCGCTCCGCTCGGGCCGCCGCCCGAGCCGGCAGCGGCGGTGCGGTCGTCGCCCGGGGGCGTGTCCGGGTGTGTGTCCGGGGGCGCGTCCCGTCGTACGCCCGGCTGTGTGTCAGCAGGCGTGCCCCGCCCGGCCGGACCTTCGGGGTCGTCCCGGGACGGCTCGGTGTACGACAGGCCGTCACCCTCGCCGGGGACGTCGGCCGGCAGCCCGGTGCGCGCCATCGGGTCGTCCCGCGGGTCCCTGGGGTGGTCCCCGGGCAGGCGGTGGCGGGGGTTCTCCTGGGGCGGGCCGATGGGGGGCATGGGGGCCTCCTTGGGCGGGCCGGACCCGGTCGACCGGGCCGGTGCGGTGCCGGGGCCTGGGGTCAGGCCGGTGCGGGTGCCGGGGCGAGGCGGTTGAGGACGTCCAGGGCGAGGTTGTGCGCGAGGGGCACCTTGTAGGCGTTGTCGCGCAGGGGTTCGGCGCGGTCGAGTTCGAGGTCGACGGCGCCCTCGAAGGCGGCCGGGGTGGCCGCGGCGCCCAGCAGGGCCGTCTCGGCGTGCCGGGCCCGCCACGGTTTGTGGGCGAGGCCGCCGAAGGCGAGCCCCACCCGGTCCACGACCCCGTCGACGACCCGGAGCACGACGGCCACGGAGGCCAGCGCGAAGGCGTACGACGCCCGGTCGCGGGCCTTGCGGTAGGCGGAGGGCACACCGGCGGCGGCCGCCGGGAGCAGCACCCCGGTGATCAGCTCGCCGGGGCGGATCTCGGTGTCGCGCTCGGGGTGCACGCCGGGCAGCCGGTGGAAGTCGGCGACCGGCATGGTGCGTCCGCCGTCGGGGCCGTAGAGCTCGACCCGGGCGTCGAGGGCGGTCAGTGCCACGGCCATGTCGGAGGGGTTGGTCGCGATGCAGTCCGGGGAGTGGCCGAGGACGGCGTGGTCGCGGTGGACGCCGTCGCGGGCGCCGCAGCCGCTGCCCGGCTCGCGTTTGTTGCAGGGCTTGTCCACGTCCTGGAAGTAGGCGCAGCGGGTGCGCTGGAGCAGGTTGCCGCCGGTCGTGGCCGCGTTGCGGAGCTGTCCCGAGGCGCCCGCGAGGAGTGCCTGGGAGAGCACGGGGTAGCGGTCGCGCACCAGGGGGTGGGCGGCGAGGTCGCTGTTGCGGACGGTGGCGCCTACGCGCAGGGCGCCGTCGGGCAGTTCCTCGACGGTGTCGAGGGGCAGCCGGCCGACGTCGACGAGGACGGTGGGCCGTTCCACGCCGAGTTTCATCAGGTCGACCAGGTTGGTGCCGCCGGCGAGGTAGCGGGCGCCCGGGTGGGCGGCGAACGCCTCGACGGCCTCCTGGACACTGCCGGGCCTGAGGTAGCCGAAGTCCTTCACCGGATCACGTCCTCCACTGCCTCGACGATGCGCGGGTAGGCGCCGCACCGGCACAGGTTGCCGCTGAGCCGCTCGCGGATCTCGGCCCGGTCGAGCGGCACGGGCCGGCCGGAGGGGGCGGCGGGGTCGGTGACGTGCGAGGGGTGGCCGGCCGCCGCCTCGGCGAGCATGCCGACGGCGGAGCAGATCTGGCCGGGGGTGCAGTAGCCGCACTGGAAGGCGTCCCGGTCGAGGAAGGCCCGTTGCAGCGGGTGCGGCTGCTCGCCGTCACCGGCGAGGCCCTCGACGGTGGTGACCTCGCTGCCGTCGAGGGTGACGGCGAGCAGCAGGCAGCTGTTGAGACGGCGTCCGTCGACCAGGACGGTGCAGGCACCGCACTGGCCGTGGTCGCAGCCCTTCTTGGACCCGGTGAGGTCGAGGTCCTCGCGGAGCAGGTCCAGCAGGACCCGCCGGTGGTCGACGAGCAGGGTGTGGGGTTTGCCGTTGACCCGGAGGGTGATCTCCGAGCGCGGGCCGGGCCGGTTGTCGCTGGTCATGGCAGTGAGGGCCTTCCGGACGGGCCTGGACGCCTGCAGTACCGCGTATCCAGACTGCCGCACCTCACACGTTTCAGCCCGCCTGGGTGGTCCCCGCGGACCCGGTCATCCGGCCGGTGACGTCCGCGGTGTCGCCGGCGGGCGGGGCGGTGACCTTCACGTCGGTGCCGAAGTCCGTCAGACGCACCTCGGTCGTGCTGGTGACCCGGGTGTTCCCGTGTCCCGGGGTGCGCTGCTTCAGGGGGTGCAGGGTCAGCCGGACGCGCTCCTGGCGCAGCCGGCCCTGTCCGTCCAGCCACACGTCGACCGGCAGCGGGCCGGTCCCGAGCTGCCGGCGCAGTTCCTGTTCCCGTCCGGCGTCGCCGCGGGCCAGGACGGAGACGGGGACCGCCACCCGGTAGTGGGTGGTGCGGGTGCCGTCGAGGGTCTGGTCGGCGACGCGGGTGACCTTCGCGCGGCCCGTGTCCTTGAGGTAGCGCACGGGCTCCATGGGGTCGGTGGGACGGCTGCGCCCGGCCGGGCCGGTGCGGCCGAGCCGGGCGAGGTCGATCTTCATCCAGGTCTTGCCGCCGGGTACGGCGCCACGCTGAGCCCCGGTGGGCTTCTGGTACACGGCGCCGTCGACGACCCGTTGCTCGACCGTGGTGCCCTGCGAGGTCAGGTCGAAGCGGCTGGCGCCGTCCTTGAGGTCGGCGACGCCGCTGCCGTGCCCGGTGAGTGCCTGTCCCTCGGCGACGACCTTGCTGGTGACCGTCATCCTTGCGGTGCCGGCGGCCAGGGTGGCGCGGTAGGCGTTCTGGACGGCGCGGGCGGGCGGGGTCGCCGCGCCCCGCACGTCCCCGGCCGGTCCGGAACCGTCCTCGCTGCCGCAGCCGGTGAGTGCGGCGGCGAGGACGAGCGCGGTGACGGCGCTCGCGGCTTGCGTCTTCGGCACGGTGGGGCTCCTCCCGGGTCGGGTCGCGGCTCGCGCGCGCGACCCGACCCGGTTTCCCCGCCCGCGGCCGGTCACGCCTCAGGTCGTGTCCGCAAGGTCCCGTCGTCCGCCCGTGGGGCAGGCGGGACTTCGCGGACACGGCCTAGGGGTAGCGGGCCGGATTCGCCACGTTGGTGGCCGAGTTGGAGGGTCCTCCGGTGTTGTTGACGACGTGGCCGATGATGCCGGTGCCACCCAGCGAGACGGTGACCATGCTGGTGAAGCGGACACCGGGGGTGTTCGGGGCCTCGATGGCGTGGGCGGCGGTGACGGCGGGGTTGACGTGGAAGTAGCAGTAGCTGCCCAGGCCGTAGGCCTCGTGCGTGGTGACGGAGTCGGCGACCTTGTAGGCGGCCCGGCCCTGGGTGGAGCCGTTGGTCCAGGCGGCCTGGTTCGGCGGCGCGCCAGATCCACAGGTGGTCGCCGATCACGTGGTCGCTGTTGACGACGATGCGACGACGTTCGGGCCGAGGTCGGGGTTGGCGGCGGACTGGGTCACCGGGACCACCTGGAAGCGCTGGGCGGCGGTGCCGTTGCAGTCGTAGAGCTGGACGGGGGTGCCGTCGGCGGAGTTCGCCCCGGCGACGTCGAGGCACTTGCCGGCGAGGCCGGTGCCGGTGGCGGCCTGGGCCGGGGAGGCGGTGAGCAGGCCGGTGGCGAGGGACGCGGTGAGCGACAGCGCGGCGAGCGAGGCGGCCGCGGGCAGGGGTCGGGCCATGTGCGGGGGTGGCCTTCCGTGTGGGGGGTGGCCGGACGCGGGTGCGCCCAACACCTGGGTGGGGCACGGGCGTCGAGTGCGTCCGGAGTCTTTGATTAAGGCGTGAAGTTAAAGGTACGGACCACTGGCGTCAAGGGGGTGGGCAGCCCCGCGCCGCCCACCCCCCGGTGTCCCGAACCGCCGTGCGGCCGCCCGTCAGACCGCCGGCACCTCGCCGTCCCGCTCGGCGAACTGCGTTCGGTGCAGCTCCGCGTACCGGCCGCCCGCCGCGAGGAGTTCCTCGTGCGTGCCCCGCTCCACGATCCGGCCGGCCTCCACGACGAGTATCTTGTCGGCGGCCCGGACGGTGGACAGCCGGTGCGCGATCACCACGGCGGTGCGGCCTTCCAGGGCCTCGGTCAGCGCCTCCTGCACCGCCGCCTCCGAGGTGTTGTCCAGGTGCGCGGTGGCCTCGTCGAGGATGACCACGCGCTGGCGGGCCAGCAGCAGCCGGGCGATGGTCATGCGCTGGCGTTCGCCGCCGGAGAGCCGGTAGCCGCGCTCGCCGACCACGGTGTCCAGACCGTCCGGCAGGGACCGTACGACCTCGGCGAGGCGGGCGCGGCCGAGCGCGTCCCACAGCTCCTCGTCGCCGGCCGCCGGGCGGGCCAGCAGCAGGTTGGCGCGGACGGTGTCGTGGAAGAGGTGGCCGTCCTGGGTGACCATGCCGAGGGTGGCGCGCAGCGAGACGGCGGTCAGGTCGCGGACGTCGACGCCGCCGATGCGGACGGCGCCCGCGTCGGCGTCGTACAGGCGCGGCAGGAGCTGGGCGATGGTGGACTTGCCGGCGCCCGAGGAGCCGACGAGGGCGACGGTCTCGCCGGGTTCGGCGCGGAAGGAGATGCCGTGCAGGACCTCGGCGCCACCCCGGCTGTCGAGGGTGGCGACCTCCTCCAGGGAGGCGAGGGAGACCTGGTCGGCCGACGGGTAGGCGAAGCGTACGTCGTCGAACTCGACCGCGACCGGGCCCTCGGGGACCGCCACGGCGTCCGGCTTCTCCTCGATCAGCGGCTTGAGGTCGAGCACCTCGAAGACCCGCTCGAAGCTGACCAGCGCGCTCATCACCTCGACCCGGGCCCCGGCGAGCGCGGTGAGCGGGGCGTAGAGCCGGGTCAGCAGCAGGGCGAGGGAGACCACGGCGCCCGCCTCAAGGGTGCCGTGCAGCGCGAACCAGCCGCCGAGGCCGTAGACGAGGGCCAGCGCGAGGGCCGAGACCAGGGTGAGGGAGGTGATGAACACCGACTGGGCGGTCGCGGTGCGCACCCCGATGTCACGGACCCGGCGGGCCCGGGCGGCGAACTCGGCCGACTCCTCCTCGGGGCGGCCGAACAGCTTGACCAGGGTGGCGCCGGGCGCGGAGAAGCGTTCGGTCATGCGGGTGCCCATGGCCGCGTTCAGCGCGGCCGCCTCCCGCTGCATGCGGGCCATCCGGCTGCCCATGCGCCGGGCGGGCAGCACGAACACCGGCAGCAGCACCAGCGCGAGCAGGGTGATCTGCCAGGACAGGGTGAGCATCACGGCGAGCGTGAGCAGCAGCGTGACCAGGTTGGTCACCACACCCGAGAGCGTGTTGGCGAACGCCCGCTGGGCGCCGATCACGTCGTTGTTGAGCCGGCTGACCAGCGCGCCCGTACGGGTACGTGTGAAGAACGCGACGGGCATGCGCTGCACATGATCGAACACGGCCGTGCGCAGATCCAGGATGAGGCCCTCCCCCAGCGTCGACGACAGACGCCGGCCGAGGACGCCGAGCCCCGCCTCGGCGAGCGCGACGAGCGCGATGAGCAACGAGAGCCGCACCACGGTCCGGGAGTCGTGGCCCGCCACGATCGCGTCGACGACGTGGCCGGCGAGCACCGGGGTGGCCACGGCGAGCAGCGCGGTCACCACCCCGAGCAGCACGAAGCGGACGATGCCCGCCCGGTGCGGACGGGCGAAGTCGGCGATGCGGCGCAGCGTGGCGCGGGCGAAGGGGCGGCGCTCCTGCTGCGCGTTCATCACGCTGTGCAGCTGCGTCCAGGCGGTGGTCTCCATGCTCATGGGAGAGAACGTACGACCTCAAGCAACCTTGAGGTCAAGGAACGCCCGGCTTCGCTCGGCCCAGGGGTGGCGCGGGCGCGGCCGGCACCTCACGGACCGGCGGCCGCCGCCGACCCGCTGCCGGTCCGTAAGGCGCCGTCCGCACCCGCGCCATGCGCCGTTGACGCGGCGCGGAGAGCCTTCCCCGGTGTGACAGCCCTCCGGCACCCCGGTGCGACAGCCCCGCGCCGTCGCGGTGCGACAGCCCTGCGAAGCCCCGGCGCGCCCCGGGGGCGCCTCCCCCGTCGGGTCCCCGTCCGCCGGGTGCTGTGCCTGGTGCCGCTCGTGCTCGTCGGCGTGGTCGCGGTACGGCACCGCTCGGTGCTGGCCGAGGGGTTCGGCCAGTTGCGCGCGGCGTCCTGGCCGTGGCTGCTGGCGGCGGCCGGCGCGACCTGTCTGACCTGGGTCGCGGCGGCGTTCACCCGGCAGGGCGCGGTGGTGCAGCCGCTGCCGAAGGGGCGGTTGCTGGCCACTCAGTTCGCGGCCGGCGCGGCCAACCACCTGCTGCCCACCGGCCTCGGCGCGGGGGCGGTGAATTTGCGCTTCATGACGGTGTGCGGGGTGCCGCTCGCCCGCTCCTCGGCCGCGCTCGCGCTGTACCTGCTGGCGGAATGCGTGGGCCGGCTCGGGCTGCTGGCGGTGCTGCTGGCCGTCTTCCCGGACGCGCTGCGGCTCGGCACCCTGCTGCCGGGCGGTTCGGCCGTCCCGCTGCTGCTCGGCGCCGCCGCGCTGACCACCGCGGCGGCGGTGGCGCTGTGCCGGGTACGGCGGCTGCGCCGGGCCGTCGCCGGCTTCCTGCGCGACGCCCTGGGCGAGGCACGCTCGGTGCACACGCGGCCGGCCCGCGCCCTGGCCCTGTGGGGTGGTTCGCTGGCCTTCCCGGCGCTCCAGGCGGCCGGTCTGGCCGCGGTCGGGCAGGCGCTGCGGCTGCCGGTGCCGCCCGCGCACATGGCGCTCGCGTACCTCGCGGCGACCGCCGCGGTGGCCCTGGTGCCGACGCCGGGCGGGCTCGGCTCGGTCGAGGCGGCGCTGATCGTGGCACTGGTCGCGGTGGGCGGCCCGGCCGCGGTGGCCACGGCGGTGGTGCTGGCCTACCGGGTGATCACCGTGTGGGTGCCGCTGCTGCCGGGGGCGCTGACCCTGGGGGCGCTGGTGCGGCTGAAGGTCATCTGAGGCACAGTGGCCGTCCGAGCCGCAGCCCGAGAAGGAGTGCCCGCCGTGCCGGTACGCGTGGAGCGCAAGGAGCACGTCACCACGGTCGTCCTGTCCCGCCCGGAGGTCCGCAACGCGGTCGACGGTCCGACCGCGGCGGAACTGGCCTCCGCCTTCCGGGAGTTCGAGGCCGACGACCAGGCCCGGGTGGCGGTGCTGTGGGGCGAGGGCGGCACGTTCTGCGCGGGGGCCGACCTGAAGGCGATGGGCGGCGAGCGGCGCAACCGGGTCGCCGAGGAGGGCGACGGGCCGATGGGGCCGACCCGGATGCGGCTGTCGAAGCCGGTGATCGCCGCCGTCGCCGGGCACGCCGTCGCGGGCGGCCTCGAACTGGCCCTGTGGTGCGATCTGCGGGTCGCCGAGGAGGACGCCGTGTTCGGCGTGTACTGCCGCCGCTGGGGCGTGCCGCTGATCGACGGGGGCACGGTACGGCTGCCCCGGCTGATCGGCACCGGCCGGGCGATGGACATGATCCTGACCGGCCGCCCGGTCCCGGCCCCCGAGGCGCACGCCATCGGCCTCGCCGACCGCCTCGTGCCCACCGGCGGCGCCCGCGCCGCGGCCGAGGAACTCGCGGCGGCCGTCGCCCGCTTCCCCCAGGCGTGCCTGCGCGGCGACCGCGCCTCCGTGCTGGAACAGGAGGGGCTGGACGAGGAGACGGCGATGCGGGGTGAACTGCGGCACGGTATGGCCGTGTTGGCGGAGGGTTTCGAAGGGGCGGCTCGGTTCGCCGGCGGCGCCGGTCGGCACGGGTCCTACCCGGACGTGTGAGGAACATCGTCCGCGGCGCCCCCGTCCGGGTGCGAACCGCCCTTCCGGATACGGCAGGATGAGCGTTCGCCCGCTCGCCGACGACGCCGGGGGCGGGCGTTCGCACATTCCGGACATCGAGCAGGTGACAACGTGACGACATCTCACTTCAGGACGGCCGCAGCGGTCTTGCGCCCCGGAGGTGACCGGTGAACCGCCCGCTGACCCTGGACGACCTCGTCCTCGCCGGCATCACCCTCGCCGCGGGCCTTGTGCTCGCCTTCCTGTCGCGCACCCTGCTGCGCTGGCTCGCCAAGCACGCCAAGCGGACCCGCTGGAGCGGCGACGACGTCATCGTGGACGCGCTGCGCTCGGTGGTCCCCTGGGCGGCGATCGCGGGCGGCGCGGCGGCGGCCGCGGTGGCACTGCCGCTGACCCGGACCGTCCGGCACCACGTCGACCAGTTCCTCCAGGTGTGGCTGATCCTCGTGGTGACCGTCTCGGCGGCCCGGGTGATCGCGGGTCTGGTCCGCTCGGTCACCCAGTCCCGCTCCGGCGTGGCCGGCTCGGCCACCATCTTCGTGAACATCACCCGGGTCCTGGTGCTCGCCATCGGCTTCCTGGTGGTGCTGCAGACGCTCGGCATCTCCATCGCGCCCCTGCTCACCGCCCTGGGCGTCGGCGGTCTCGCCGTGGCGCTGGCCCTCCAGGACACCCTCGCCAACCTGTTCGCGGGCGTCCACATCCTCGCCTCCAAGACCGTGCAGCCGGGCGACTACATCCGGCTGAGCAGCGGCGAGGAGGGCTATGTGGTGGACATCAACTGGCGCCAGACGACGGTGCGGCAGCTCTCCAACAACCTGGTGGTGGTCCCCAACGGCCAGCTCGCCAAGTCGAACATGACCAACTTCACCCGTCCCGAGCAGCAGTTGACGGTGCTGGTGCAGGTGGGCGTGAGCTACGACGCGGACCTCGACCAGGTCGAGCGGGTGACGGCGGAGGTGGTCACCGAGACCATGACCGAGATCACCGGCGCGGTCCCGGACCACGAACCCGCCATCCGCTTCCACACCTTCGGCGACTCCCGCATCGGCTTCACGGTGATCCTCGGCGTCGGCGAGTTCAGCGACCAGTACCGCGTCAAGCACGAGTTCATCAAGCGCCTCCACCGCCGCTACCGCGAGGAGGGCATCAGCATCCCGGCGCCGACCAGGACGGTGGCCCTGCAGCAGGGCGCGGTGGTGATACCGCAACAGCGGGCGGGGCAGGACCTGCCGTAGGGAGCGCGAGGGAGCGGGGGGCCGGACCGGCGGTAGGGGCCGTGGGGCCGGACTCGCCGGCACGGCCCCGGGGACCGGACCCGCCGTGAGGGCACCGGGGGCCGGGGCGCCTGTACCGTCGCAGACCGGACGTATCATCGGACCGTCATGACTGTTCCCCCGGACCCGTCCGGTCCCCTTCCCAGCGGCCAGGCCCTCGACCGGCGGCTCGACGACATCGCGCGCCACCGGCCCTTCGGGGCCCGGTTCCGCCTGCGCGGGCGGGATCTGGCCACCGCCGAGCTCAAGGGCGCGGCGACCGTGCGGTGGCACGCCTACGACCTGGTCGCCCGGCGGCTGGCCCCGGCCGCGCCGGCCAAGGACGGCAAGCAGACGCCGTACCGGGGGCACCCGGTGTTCGTCGCGCAGCACGCCACCGCCACGTGCTGCCGGGGATGCCTCCAGCGCTGGCACGGGATTCCCCGGGGCCGGGAGCTGAGCCGCGCGGAGCACGTGTACGTGGTGGACGTGATCTGCCGGTGGATCGAGCGCGAGGTGGCGGGCGGAGCCGGGCCCGGCTCCGCCCGCCACGGCTGATCAGAGCGTGGCCGAGTTGTCGTGCCGGTGGCCGCCGCGCTTGCTGTGCGGCGCCGCGAACGCCGAGGCGACCGGGGTCACCGTCCAGTCGGGGTGGCCGGGCATGCGCGGGGTCTTGGTGCCGTAGAGCCAGTCCCGCAGGAAGCCCGACTGGTCCTGGCCGGAGACCTCCGAGGCGACCGCGATGTAGTCGTCGGTGGACGCCGAGAAGTTGCGGAAGCGCTCCAGGAAGGCGCGCTCGACGGCGTTGAAGACCTGCTCGCCGACCTGCTGCCGGAAGGCGTACAGGGTGAGCACGCCGCCCAGGTAGCGCTGGCTGTCGAACAGGTTGACCGCGTTCGGCGAGGCCACCGGGCCGGAGTCGTGGCGCCACTGGTCGCCGCGGGCGTAGGTGTCCTTCATCCGGGCTTCCATGGTGGTCAGGCCCAGCGAGTCGGCCCAGCCGCGCTCGTAGCGGTACAGCAGCCCGTAGAAGTCGGCGTGGCCCTCGTTCAGCCACAGGTCGGACCAGCTCGCGGGGCTGACCAGGTTGCCGAAGTAGGAGTGGACCAGCTCGTGCATCATGTGCGAGCCGATCTTCTTCTCCTCCTGGAGCAGGAAGTTCGGCTTGTAGAGCGTGAGGGTCTGCGTCTCCAGGCCGGTGAAGTCGAAGGCGTTGGCGTCGTCGGAGTTGCACGGCAGCAGGCCGTACGTCTCGAACGGGAACGCGACGCCGAGGCGGTTCTCCAGCCAGCTCACCAGGTTGGGGGTGAGCGCGAGCGCCGGCTCGAGGGCGGCGGCCCGGGCGGACGGCACGACGTCGCGCAGCGGCAGGCCGTGCGGGCCCTGCCGGTCCTTGACCACGTAGTCGCCGACGGTGATCTGGACCAGTTCGGTGGCCATCGGCGACGCCGAGCGGTACGAGTACGTCGTGCGGCCGTCGGCCAGCGTCCTGGTGCCGGTGAGGTTGCCGTTCGCCACGCCGCGCAGCCCGCTGGGGACGGTGACGCGGAAGGTGAAGTCCGCCTTGTCCGAGGGGTGGTCGTTGCACGGGAAGACGGTGTGCGCCGAGTTCGGCTGCGGGCAGATCGCGAAGCCGTCCGGGGTGGGCACCCAGGCGGTGTGCGCGAGGCTGCGGCGCGGGTCGGCCGAGTAGGCGACGCACACCACCGCGGCGGCGTCCTCCGCCAGCTCGCGGGCGGGCGTGACGCGCAGCTTCTCGCCCGCCTGCTCGAAGACGGCGGCGGCGCCGTTGACGGTCACCGTGCGGATGTCCAGGCCCAGGGCGTCCAGCGAGAACCGGCTCAGCGGCCGGTCGGTGCGTATCCGCAGGGTCGCGGTCGCGTCGACCGTCCGGGCCGTCGCGTCGTACGCGAGGTCGAGCGCGTAGGACGAGACCCGGTAGCCCTTGTTGCCGAGGGTGGGGAAGACGGGGTCGCCGAGGGTCTCCGGACCCGGGCCCACCACCTTCCGCCTGGCCTTCCCCCCGCCGCCGGCGAGCGCCTGGGCCGGCGAGCCCACCGTCAGTGCCGCGGCCGTGCCGAGCAGTGCGGCCGCCGGGGCCGTCACTCTGGTGCGATATCTCATGGTCAGCTTTCGCTCGGGCGGCCGGGTGGTCGGGTCCGGCCGCCGGTCATATGTGCGATCGCTTGTCATGACCACGAGAGGGTCGTTTCGGTTGCATGATCTCGGCGCGTTTTCGACCGAGGGTCCCCTGTCGAGCGGACCCCCGTCACGAGATATCTTGATGTCGAGCAATGTTGCAGACGTGGAGCGGAGCACCCGGTGACTGACTCGACCATCATCTACACCTACACAGACGAGGCCCCGGCCCTGGCGACGCACTCGTTCCTGCCGGTGATCCAGGCGTACGCCTCGCAGGCCGGTGTGCCCGTCACGACCCGCGACATCTCGCTGGCCGGGCGCATCATCGCCGTCTTCCCGGAGTACCTGAACGAGGACCAGCGCATCCCGGACGCGCTGAGCGAGCTGGGCGAGCTGGCCAAGACGCCCGCCGCCAACATCATCAAGCTGCCGAACATCTCGGCGTCCATCCCGCAGCTCAAGGCCGCCGTCGCCGAGCTCCAGGGCAAGGGCTACGCGCTGCCGGACTACCCGGACGACCCGAAGACCGACGAGGAGCGCGAGATCCGCGCCCGCTACGACAAGATCAAGGGCTCCGCCGTCAACCCGGTGCTGCGCGAGGGCAACTCCGACCGCCGCGCCCCCGCCTCGGTCAAGAACTACGCCAAGACCCACCCGCACCGCATGGGCGCCTGGAGCTCCGACTCCAAGACCAATGTGGCCACCATGGGCGTGGACGACTTCCGCTCCACCGAGAAGTCCGTGGTGATCTCCGAGGCCGGCGCGCTGCGCATCGAGCTCAAGGGCGACGACGGCTCGACCACCGTGCTGCGCGAGTCCGTGCCGGTGCTCGAGGGCGAGGTCGTCGACGCCTCCGTGATGCGGGTCGCCGCGCTGCGCGAGTTCCTGACCGCGCAGGTCGCCCGCGCCAAGGAGGAGGGCGTCCTGTTCTCCGTGCACCTGAAGGCCACGATGATGAAGGTCTCCGACCCGATCGTCTTCGGCCACGTGGTGCGCGCCTTCTTCCCGAAGACGTTCGCGAAGTACGGCGAGACCTTCGCCGCCGCCGGCCTGACCCCGAACGACGGTCTGGGCGGCATCTTCAAGGGCGTCGAGTCCCTGCCGGAGGGCGCCGAGATCAAGGCCTCCTTCGACGCCGAGCTGGCCGAGGGCCCCGCGCTGGCCATGGTGGACTCCGACAAGGGCATCACCAACCTGCACGTGCCGTCCGACGTCATCGTCGACGCCTCGATGCCGGCCATGATCCGCACCTCCGGCCACATGTGGGGCCCGGACGGCCAGGAGGCCGACACCCTCGCGGTGCTGCCGGACTCGTCCTACGCGGGTGTCTACCAGGCCGTGATCGAGGACTGCCGCGCCCACGGCGCCTACGACCCGTCGACCATGGGCTCCGTCCCGAACGTCGGCCTCATGGCGCAGAAGGCCGAGGAGTACGGCAGCCACGACAAGACCTTCGAGATCCCGGTCACCGGCACCGTCCGCCTGGTCGACCAGGCCGGCAACGTCGTGATCGAGCAGACGGTCTCCGCCGGCGACATCTTCCGCGCCTGCCAGACCAAGGACGCCCCGATCAAGGACTGGGTGAAGCTCGCCGTCACCCGTGCCCGCGCGACCGGCGACCCGGCCGTGTTCTGGCTGGACGAGACCCGCGCGCACGACGCCAACCTGATCGGCAAGGTCAAGCAGTACCTGGCGGAGCACGACACCGAGGGCCTGGACATCCGCGTCCTCGCCCCGGTCGAGGCGACCAAGCTGTCGGTGGAGCGCATCCGCCGCGGCGAGAACACCATCTCGGTGACCGGCAACGTGCTGCGTGACTACCTGACCGACCTCTTCCCGATCCTGGAACTGGGCACCAGCGCCAAGATGCTGTCGGTCGTCCCGCTGATGGCGGGCGGCGGCCTGTTCGAGACGGGCGCCGGCGGCTCCGCGCCGAAGCACGTCCAGCAGCTGGTCAAGGAGAACTACCTGCGCTGGGACTCCCTCGGCGAGTTCTTCGCCCTGGTGCCGTCCTTCGAGCAGTACGCGACGGCCACCGGCAACACCCGCGCCAAGGTGCTGGCCGACACCCTCGACCGCGCCACGGCGACCTTCCTCAACGAGGACAAGTCCCCGACCCGTCGTGTCGGCGGCATCGACAACCGCGGCAGCCACTTCTACCTGTCCCTGTACTGGGCGCAGGAGCTGGCGGCGCAGACCGACGACGCCGACCTGGCCAAGGCGTTCGGCGCGTTCGCGGAGAACCTCGCCGCGAACGAGCAGACCATCGTCGACGAGCTGATCGCCGTCCAGGGCAAGCCGGCCGACATC
This sequence comes from Streptomyces sp. WI03-4A, assembly GCF_033792105.1. Lineage (NCBI taxonomy): Bacteria > Bacillati > Actinomycetota > Actinomycetes > Kitasatosporales > Streptomycetaceae > Streptomyces > Streptomyces sp. WI03-4A. The sequence goes on along the minus strand of NZ_JARAUO010000027.1, from coordinate 72,551 downwards.
GGCGGCTACTACCAGCCGGAGAAGGCGAAGGCGGACGCGGTCATGCGGCCGTCGACCACCTGGAACGAGGCCCTCGCCTCCCTGAGCTGACCCCCGCCGGGGCCTTGACGCCTCGCCCGTGATCGATCCCGCCCCGGTCGGAGTTGCCGACCGGGGCGGGGTCGTGTGTGGGGGCGAGCCGCGGGTAGCGGGGGCCGGGTGGCGGGGCGGGGACCGGGTGCGGCCGGGGTCCGTTGTCAGTGGCGTGTGGGACCTTGATCATGTCTTGTCGTCCCTCGCCCCTCACCCCCTCGCCCTGGAGCAGCCCGTGACCGAGTCCGCCGTGTCGTTCGAACTCCTGCCCGGGGACGACCGCTCCCCCGTACTGCTGCACGTGCCGCACTCGGCGCGGGCGATACCCGCGGACGTACGCGCGGGGATCGTGCTGGACGACGCCGGGCTCGAGCGGGAGCTGGACCACATCACCGACGCGCACACCGCCGAGATCGCGGAGCGGGCGGCCGCGCTGGCCGGCCTGCGGCCCTGGCGGTTCGTCAACCGGCTCTCGCGGCTGGTGGTCGACCCGGAGCGGTTCCCGGACGAGCGGGAGGAGATGCTCGCCGTCGGGATGGGGGCCGTGTACACGCGCACCACGCACCGGGACGAGCTGCGGGCGGCGGACACCGATCCCGGGCCGCTGGTCGAGCGGTACTTCCGGCCGTACGCCCGGGCCATGACGGAGGCGGTGGCCGGGCGGCTCGCCGCGACCGGGCGGGCCGTGGTGATCGACGTCCACTCCTACCCGACCCGGGCGCTGCCCTACGAGCTGCACGGGTCCGGGCCGCGGCCGCCCGTGTGCGTGGGCACGGACGCCTTCCACACCCCGCCGGACCTGCGGGAGGCGGCCCGTAAGGCGTTCTCCGCGTGCGGCGCGACCGGGCTGGACAGCCCGTTCAGCGGGACCTACGTGCCGCTGGAGTACTACGGCCGGGACCGGCGGGTGAGCGCGCTGATGGTGGAGATACGCCGGGACACCTACATGACGGAGCCCGGCGGCCCGGCCGGCCCCGGCCTGGACCAGCTCGCCACCGCCCTGGCCGAACTGGTGGCCGCCGTCTAAAAAGGGGCAATGGCGCTCACAGATCACCGATGCTCGGCCGATCGAGGAGCGGCCCCAGGCCGCGGAGGACCGCAGCGAGCCTGGGCACCTGGAAGGCGATCTGGTGATCGGCTCGGACAACAGCCAGGTCGCCACACTGGTCGACCGCAAGACGCGGTTCCTCACGGTCGTGAAACTCGCCAGCCGCCACACCAACGTGGTCGTTCCAGCTCTGGCCGAGACATACACCCGCATGGACTCCCGGCTACGCGGCACGCTGACCTGGGATCGCGGCATGGAACTGGCAGCGCACAAGCGTCTCCGCTGCACGAACACCTCGCAGCCCTGGCCCGCGGCGCAGCGGGAGCCGAGACCGTGGCCCCAGGAGCACTGCGATCCGTCTTTGACTCCTTCATCGCGCGCTCCGGCCTGCTGACCGAGATGTCCGAGGGCCCCGGCAATGCCACGATCGGCCGCGTCGTGGGCCTGAGCACCGCGACCGTGGATGCGGTCGAGGCCCTGACCACCACCATCGCCAACCGCCGTCGCCGCCACGGGGCAGCCTGGATTTCGCACTGCCGCCGGCCCGCCACCGAACGAGGCTGTCTGCCCCGGTCCGGCGGATGCAGCCACAGCTGATCGCTGGTCGGCGGTCCCGAACTGTGTGCTCACCTCCGGATGACATGGTCCGACGGATATGGGGTGCTCGGCGTGAGCGGTGGGCCTCCGGCCGCCATTGCCATCGGTTGAGCGTAGAGATAGGGAACAGGGACCGGAGAAGTCGGAGGGAAGCCCGGCCTGGCGGCATCGAGATGGGCGTCCAGACTCAGTGCGGCGGTAACGAGGGCGAGGTGGGTCAACGCTTGTGGGAAGTTGCCGAGTTGCTCACCGGTCAGTCCGATCTCTTCAGAATAGAGACCGAGATGGTTGGCGTAAGTCAGCATCTTCTCGAAGACGAGTCTGCCTTCCTTCAGATGGCCGGCACGAGCCAATGCTTCGACATACCAGAAAGTACACGCTGAGAAGGTGCCTTCGGAACCGAGCAGGCCGTCAGGAGAGGCAGCGGGGTCGTACCGGTACACGAGGCCGTCGGAGACAAGATCCTGCTTGATGGCCGTCAGTGTGGAGAGCCACCGTGCATCCTGCGGAGGGATGAATCCTACGGCGGGCATCCGCAAGAGCGCGGAGTCCAGAACGTCGCTGCCCAAGTACTGAGTGAACGCAGCGCGTCGCGGACTCCACCCTCGTTGCAGGATCTGCCAGTAGATCGCGTCGCGCTCCTTGGTCCACCGCTGCATCTCAGCGGGGCGGCCGCTCCGGGTGGCCATGCGGATGGCCCGATCCAGCGCGGTCCAGCTCATGAGCCGTCCATAAGTGAAGTCTTTGTCGCCGCCCCTCGTTTCCCAAATACCGGCTTCGCGACGGTCCCAGTTCTCACACACCCAGTCCACCGTGTCGATCAGTGCCTGCCAGATACGGCAGGTTGTTTGCAATCCCTGTTGGTCAGCAAAATGGAGGCACTCCAGTGCCGATCCGTAGATGTCGAGCTGCAGCTGGTCAGCTGCACCGTTGCCGACCCGCACCGGACCAGAGTGCCGATAGCCTGCCCAGTGCCCCAGGGTCTGCTCCTCCAGGTCGGAAGAGCCGTCGATGCGGTACATGACCTTCAGAGGGTGCTTGCCCGGCCCGGTGTATCCCTGAACGCGATCGCCCAGCCACTCGGTGAACGCCACGGCCTCCTCGGTGAATCCCAGCCCGAGCAAGGCGTGCAGGGACAAGGAGGCATCGCGCACCCACGCGTAGCGGTAGTCCCAATTGCGCTCGCCGCCGACCTGTTCCGGCAGGCTGGTGGTCGGAGCCGCGATCATGGCCCCGGACGGGGCGTACGTCATGAGCTTGAGCGTCATGGCCGAGCGGTTGACCGTCTCCCGCCACCGCCCGGTGTAGCGGCAATGAGCCAGCCATCCGTGCCAGAAGGCAATCGTGCCCTCCAGCAGCCGCTCGCATTCCTCAGGGGGAACCATGCGTGGCGGACCGTCAGCGAACGTCTCCAACACCAGGCCGCGGGTCATGCCGGCCCGCAGGCTGACGGTCATGACCGCGGCACCTCCGCGCGTCCTCCGGTCGCCTGCACACTCATCGTCGAGCGCATCCACCACATGTACGGTCGCCTCTGCACCTCGGCTGGCAAAATGCCAGCCGCCCATGGACGAGGTGACCTCGTGCGGTTGTCGTGCATAGTCGAACCGAGGAGCGACGACGATGTCGAACGAGATCTCACCGCGCGTGCACCGCAGCATGCGGACCAGCCGGTGCTTGTTCGTCGGATTGCGCGGCGAAGCGGGCGGCATGAAATCAACGACTGATCCGACGCCTTGCTCGGTCATGAATCTGGTGAGCAGCACACAGGTGTCCGGGTAGTAGAGCTGCTTCGTCGCGTATGTCCGCGCTTGGGGGGCGATCGTCCAGTGACCGCCGTTCTCGCTGTCGAGTAGTGCTCCGAAGACGCTTGGCGAGTCGAATCGCGGGCTGCAGAACCAGTCGATCGTCCCCTCGGTGGACACCAATGCGGCCGTCTGCAAGTCACCAATGAGTCCGTGGTCTTCAATCAGCGGGGGTTCGCTCATGGGGCCTCTTCCCATTGCGTCTGGCGCCGGCAGGGGCCTTGCCCCGGACGGCGGTACCTGCCCTACGCCGACGCACAACTCCTCCACGCAGCAGCACCAGCCCGGCCTACGCCCTGCTCACCGCCGGCGCCGACGCGCGCGGGGCTGCCACCCGACGCTTCAAGGGCGCAGTGCTTGTTGCAGTGCCTCGATGGCGAGTGTGCGGGCGACCGTTGTGGCCTTGGAGTCACGGAGGCTGTCGAGCATCAGGAAGTCGTGGACCATTCCCAGCACTCGGACCGCGGTGACGTCTACTCCCGCTGCGCGGAGCTTGGCCGCGTAGGCCTCGCCTTCGTCGCGCAGGACGTCGGCCTCGTCGGTGATGACCAACGCGGTGGGAAGACCGCGGAGCTGTTCGATGTCGGCTCGCAGCGGCGAGGCATAGATTTCGCTCCGCTGCTGGGGGTCCGTGGTGTAGGCGTCCCAGAACCACTTCATCCCGTCGCGAGTGAGGTAGTAGCCGTCGGCGAACTGCTGGTAGGACGGAGTGTCGAAGTCGGCGTCGGTGACGGGGTACAGCAGCACTTGGGCAGCCAGTTGGATATCTCCACGCTCCTTGGCCATCAGTGCGAGGACCGCCGACATGTTGCCGCCCACCGAGTCGCCGCAGACCGCTATCCGCGAGGCGTCGAGGTTCTGTTCCCCGCCGTTTTGGAGGATCCACTTCCCGACCGCGTAGTTCTGCTCGATCTGAGTCGGGTACTTCGCCTCGGGGGCCCTGTCGTAGACGGGGAAGACCACCGCGGCGTCCACTCCCACCGCCAGTTCGCGGATCAGCCGGTCATGCGTCTTCTCATCGCCGAACACCCATCCGGCGCCGTGTATGTACAGGATCACCGGGAGGGTTTTCATCGATCCTTGGGGGCGGATGATGCGTGTGCGGACGTCGCCGTACTGCCCCGCGTCGATGGTCACCCAATCCTCGTCGACCGCGGGCTTGGCCACCCCCTTCCCCTCCTGGAGGCCATCGAGGATCTCGCGGCCGTTCTCCGGCGGAACTTCGTAGATGCGTGGGTGCGGTGATGTGGCCTCCGTCAGCTCTCGGGCAGAGGGTTCCAAGACGGGGGTTGTCACAGATCGAGAATCGGGCACAACGCGCCTCCTGCCTCAGACGTAGCGGTATGTGCGGCTGCTCCCACCCTCTCCCATCGTCTCTCGGCAACGCACCGATGCAACCGCGGAACACGGCGTGAAGGCCACAACACATGGGGTTAGCCAGGCGGGCCCCAGTGCGAGTCGTCCATCCACGCCGACGGGCATGCCGCGTGGCCAGGAGGCCGGATCCGGTGCGCCGCTGCCGTTGCTTCGTGCTTCCTGCTGATCGGGCGCGCCGTTGCCTGTTTCCCGGCCTCCCAGTCCGGCTCCGGGACCGGATCGCCACCCGCACTGCGCTGCTCGCCGGCGGTGTCGACTCGTGCTCCGCATCCGGATCGAGTCCGCTCTTGGCGATCTGGGCTACACGCTGGTCCCTCCGCGTCTCTTGCGCCGACCCTATGACAGCGTGTCGCGGCTGGCCGAAGAAGAGTTCTGCCTCATCGGTTACGGCTCACACCCGGGCCGTGCAACATGGAGGACCCGCTACTCTGAGCGCATGTGACCCGCCGTCAGGTGTTGGCGCCTTGGATGACCTGCCCTCCGAGAGTGAAGAAGCTCAGGCGTAGGCGTCCTCGATGGCGACGCGGCGCACCGTGCGCAGCGTCGATCGGAGACTGTCCAGGTCGGTCGACCCGAGGGCGAGGCGGAGCGCCTGTGGTGTGTGTCTCGAGGTGGTGAACGGCTCTGCCGTGGTGACCGAGATGAGCTGGCGCGCGAGGGTGGCGGTGAGGCGGTCGGCGCGTGCGTCGTCGGGCAGTGGCAGCCAGGTGAAGTAGGACGAGGGGTGGCTGATGAGCGGGAGGCCCGCCAGCTCTTGTCTTGCGATTGCCTGGCGCGTCTTGGCGTCGTCCCGTTTCTGCGCTTCCAGACGGTTCACGGTGCCGTCGTCGAGCCAGCGGCAGGCGATGGCGGTGGTGAGGGCGGGAGTGTTCCAGGTGGTCGCGCGGATGGCGCGTTCGAGGGACGGAATGGTGACCGGTGGGGCGAGGACGAAGCCGACCCGCAGGCCGGTGGCGATGCTCTTGGACAGTCCTGAGACGTAGAGGGTGATGTCCGGTGCGGTTGCGGCCAGAGGCGGTGGAGGGTCTTCGGCCAGGTAGGCGTACGAGGCGTCTTCGATGATGAGCGGACCGTACTGTCGGGCGATCCTGATCAGGCGGGTGCGGTCGGTCGCCGACATGACCCAGCCCAGGGGGTTGTGGAGGGTTGGCATGGTGTAGATCGCACGGACCGGGCGGGTCGCGCACAGTTCCTCCAGGGCGTCGAGGTCCGGCCCGTCGGGGGTGGTGGGGATGGGCTCCAGGTCGAGGTGGAAGGAGTGCGCGAGCACCTTGAAACCGGGGTAGGTGAGTGCGTCGGCCGCGACGACATCGCCGGCGCTCAGCATGGCCATGACGGCGATGGCCAGGCCCTGCTGGGCGCCGTTCGTGATGAGGATCTGATCTGCGTCGGTGCTGATCGCCCGGCGTGTGAGGTGTCGTGCGATGGAGGCTCTGTCCTGGGGGCGCCCCCGGTGCGGCTGGTAGCGCAGCAGAGAGTCGAGATCGCCGGAGGTGGCCACCTCTCGCAGGGCCTGGCGCAGGAGGTCGGCCTGGCCGGGCAGCGAGGGGTAGTTGAAGTTGAGGTCGACCGCGTCCGTGGCGACGGCCTGCTGATCGATGCCCTGATCGGCGGGGACCGCGATGTCCCGCACGAACGTGCCACGGCCCTGTTCCCGGCTCACCAGGCCCATCGCCTCCAGTTCGGCGTACACCCGGGTCGCGGTCACCACGGCGATGCCCTCGCGGGCGGCGAGAGCGCGGTGGGTCGGCAGCCGCACCCCGGAGGCGAGCCGCCCGGTCCGGATGTCGGCCGCGAGCGTGTCGACCAGCTTCTTGTATCGCGAGGCTGCCATGCACCGAATTGTATCCATGACAATTCTTTGACTGTAATGCTCGCGGGTTCTTACCGTCGAGTCCTACTCATCCGGAAAGGACAGCCGTCGTGCACATCGCCATCCTCACCTTCGAGGGCTACAACGAGCTCGACTCCCTGATCGCGCTCGGTGTGCTCAACCGCATCAAGAGCGACGACTGGCGTGTCACGATCGCCACCCCCAGCCCCAAGGTGACGTCGATGAACGGGGTGGTCATCGAGCAGATGTCCACCCTTGAGGAGGCGTGCGCCGCCGACGCCGTCATCGTCGGCAGCGGCATCGCCACCCGCGAGGTCACCGAAGACCCGGCGATCATGAACATCCTGCGCGGCCTGGACCCCTCGCGGCAGCTCATCGCGGCGCAGTGCTCCGGCGCGCTCGTGCTGGCCAGGCTCGGCCTGCTGGGCGGCATCCCCGCCTGCACCGACCTGATCACCAAGCCGTGGGTCGTCGCCGCCGGCGTCGAGGTCCTCAACCAGCCCTTCTACGCCAAGGACAACATCGCCACGGCCGGCGGCTGCCTGGCCTCGCACTACCTCGCCGCCTGGATCATCACCCGCCTCCGCGGCCGGGACGCCGCCGAAGGCGCGCTGCACTACGTCGCCCCGGTCGGCGAGAAGGAGGAATACATCGAGCGCGCCTGGCGCAACATCACCCCGTACCTGCCCGCTCCTGCCCCGGCGCTCGCCTGACCCACCAGCCGCGAGCTGCGGCCGACCAGGAAGCCGCGCCTCCGGAAGCCCGGCCGGCCGCCGCGGCCCGCACCCCCGCCGGACTCTCGGGGAAGGACTGCGCATGAACCGGGACGAGGTAACGGCTGCGGTCGTTGCCGGCAGACTGGCCAAGGGCCTCACGCGGCAGCAGTTGGCCGACGCGATCGGCCGGCCGCTGGTGTGGACCACCGCGGCATTGTTCGGACAACACCCCCTTCCTGAGGACAGCGCACGTCGGGTCGCCGAACTGCTCGACCTGCCCGCGGAAGGCTGTGCCGGTGCTCTCCGCCGTTCCGTACCGCGGCGGGCTGCCCACCGCGGTACACGCCCAGTGACTGAGCCGCTTCAGCGGGGTTCATCGGGTCATTCCCCACATCAGGGGAAGAGGTGCTGGAGGAGGGCCGGTCGTCCGCCTTCCGGCACCACGGCCGTGCCGCCGGCACGGGAGTGGTGACCCGGCTCCTCCCGCACTGACCGCCTCCGCGGTGCCATGCTCAGGCGCTGAAGCTTTCGATGGCTACGGGCAGGTGGCGCGGGCCGCGCAGGACGGCGTTGGTGCGGTACGGCGGGGGATCCTCCAGTAGCCGGAAGTTCTTCACGCGGCGGAACAGTTCCGGCAGGGCGAGGCTTGCCTCGATCCGCGCGAGCGGGGCGCCGAAGCAGTAGTGGATTCCGGTATAGAAGCCCAGGTGCTCGTTGTCCTTGCGGTCGGGTACGAAGCGGTCGGGGTCCTCAAAACGGTTGGGGTCGCGGTTGGCCGCGGCGATCATGAGCCAAACGGGAGATCCCTTGGGGATCGTGACGCCGTCGATGTCGATGTCGGCCAGTGTGACGTTGATCGGGACGAACTGGACGGGCGGCTCGAAGCGCAGCACTTCCTCGACGAGGGGGACCGTCAGATTCGGCTCATTGCGGAAGCGCTCAAGGACGTCAGGGTGGCGCAGCAGGGTGAGGGTGGTGTTGGTGATCAGGTTGACGGTGGTCTCGTGGCCGGCGACCAGCAGCAGGATCGCGGTGGCCACGAGGTCCGCCGGTGTCATGCTGCCACCAGGACCGGTGTCGGGGGCGAGCGCGCTGAGGATGCCGGGTCCCGGGTGGCGGCGTTTGGTATCGATCAGGTCGGCCAGGTAGGCGCCCAACTCCTTGCGTGCACGCTGGTACTCCTCCGCGGCGAGGCCTCCGTGCTGAGGATCGATGCCGGAGGCCACGGCGTCGGCCCAGCCGTAGAAGCGCGGTTCGTCCTCGCGGGGCACGCCGAGCACCTTGCAGATGGCGGTGACGGGCAGCGGATAGGCGAAGTCCTCGACGATGTCGACCTCGTTCTTGCCATCGAAGGCGTCGAGCAGGGTGGTGACGACCGCGGCGAGTTCGCCGCGCAGGCCGTCGAGGAACCTGGGGCTGTGCGGGGGACCGAAGGGCCGGTTGGCGGTGGCGCGCAGCCGGTCGTGTTCGGGCGGGTCGGTGAGGATGAAGCTCGGCGGCAGGCCGGAGTCATCCTCTGAGTGGCCGGGGCCGGCGTAGCCGGGCGGGCGGTTGCGGGGGTCCTGGCTCAGCCGCGGGTCGTTGGCCAGGCTGCGCACCGCGTGGTAGCTGCTGACCAGGTAGGTGCCGTCGTCCTCCCGCAGCACCGGTGTCTTGCGCAGCTCCGCGTAGAGCGGGTACGGATCGGCTCGGCTGGCATAGTCGAGGATCTGCGCGGAGATGCTGCCGGACGTCATGGGTGCCTCCTGGACCATGGGACGGTGCGGGGCCGGTGATCACGCGTGCGACGGAACGAAGTTGACTCGCCGCTCACTGGGGGAGTGGCCCGTGAGCTTTACGGTGGGCGCGTGGGTGGGCAGGTGGGGGTCGGGGAAGTCGGGGTCGATGACGGGCAGGGTGCTGGTGCGGCGGTCAACCAGGCGATAGTCCGGGGGGAAGGGCGCTGCGGCGGCGATCTGCTCCTCGTAGAAACCCAGCCATCGCGCGCTGTCGAAGGACGCCGCGGCGATGACCCGGCCCCGGTAGCCGTACACGGCGACGAACCGTTCCTCTGCGAGCGTCCCCTGGGTGATGACCATCTGGTCGCCCATCGAGGGAATGCCCACGGACTTGATGTTGGTGGAGAACTGGGTGGACCAGAACATCGGCAACCATAGGTGCGGGCGGCGTTCAGGACCTGCGCAGATCATGTTGTGGGCCGCGATCTCCGCCTGCTCGACGGCGTTGCCCCAGTGCTCCAGCGACAGGAACTGGTAGTCGAACAGCGGGTGCGGGCTGCGTGCGACGTCCCCGGCGGCGTAGATGTCGTCGGTGACGATGCCGTTGACATCGAACACCCGGCAGCCGGCGTCGCACGCGATTCCCCGCGGTCCCGCGGCCACCCCCGATCCGGCCAGCCATTCGGTGTTCCGCAGGGCACCGAGCGAGACGACCGCCACCTGGACGTCGATCGCCGTGCCGTCGGACAGGTAAGCGCGGCTGAGCCGGCCGGATTCGTCCCCCTCCAGGGCGGTGACACTGACGCCGCAGCGCAGGTCGACCCCGTTCCTGCGCTGCATTCGGTCCGCGACCGCGCCTATCACACCCCCGAGCGCGCCCACCAAGGGCGCCGGGCCGCGTTCGGCGACCGTCACGTCGACGCCCAGCTCCCGGCAGGCGGAAGCGACTTCACAACCCGTGAAGCCGGCGCCGATCACCAGTACCCGCGCGGGGCCACCAGTCAGTCTCCGGTTCAGGCGTGCGGAGTCGTCACGGGCTCGCAGCACGAACACCCCGTCCAGATCGGCCTGTTCGGGATGGAACCAGGGGCGTGCCCTGGTTCCGGTAGCGATCAGCAGACGGTCGTAGCCGACGGTGCCTCCGTTCGCCAGGCGTACCTGCTTGGCGTTCCTGTCCAGTCTCTCGGCGGCGACACCCAGACGCCATGTGGCGTCGACGTCACGCCGCCGAGGGAGTTGCGTGTCCTCAGCCTGCGCCCGCCCCAGCAGCACCTGCTTGGACAGCGGCGGCCGATCGTAGGGCTCATACGGTTCGTCACCGATTACGGTCAGTGATCCGGTGAAGCCCTGCTCACGCAGTGTCTCCGCGGCACGCAGGCCCGCCAGGGACGCACCCACGACGACGATCCGGCCTTCCCGGCGCAGGGCCGCGACATCGGTGTCAGCCGACACGGGGTTGCACCCCCTTCGTCGGTTCGTCGGAGCAGTCGACGAGGATGGCCTGGACCGGGCAGGCGGCTACGGCCTGCTCCACCCGGTCGCGCAGCCCCTCGTCGAAGCGGGGCGAGAACAGCAGCCCCTCATCGCCGTGCAGGGCGAAGACCTCTGGGGCGAGAAAGACGCACTGCGCGTACGCCTGACACCGATTGAGATCAACGACAAGCCTCATCAGGAACCCGCTCCCTGCGCGGGCCGCCATGGCCAGAAGCCCACGGCCGCCTGCGCTGGCCAATACGGTGGGTTGGCGTGCCTCCCTCTCAGGATCAGCCCCTGCAGAGGTGCCTCGCAACGCGAGGTGACACGGTAGGGGCACCGACACGCCGGCCACGGCGTGGAACACTCGAGCCGGGCAAGCGGCGCGCGCTGCGCGGCCGCATCGGTCTTCCCTCGACTCCGGCCCACGCTTCGGCCCGCCCTGGGAGGACTACCTCGACCTCGTCGCCTCAGCCCGTAATCCGTCCAGGAATGCCGGGTGGACGTGTGGCACAACGGCCACGAACACCGCGACCCTGCGGGCTGCACCCTCATCTGCTGACGACGGCTTCGGACGCCCCACTACGGCTGACCGGTGTCATGCGGGCCAAGGCGCCACGGGCTGTTTCCATAGATGGTAATGTCCACGCCCCAGAGAGACGGGGATGATCGTGGGAGCAGAGCCGTCGAGTCCTCCGAACCGCTGGTTGCCCGCCTCGGGACCGGCCGAGCGCGTTGGCATCCGCCCCGGCCCTACGACGCTTTCGCACTGCGGCCCGGTCCCGGTCCGCGCGCGTGCCGATCGCGTCCGCACCGGCCGTCCACGGATCACCTACAGCACGGACAGCACCCACAGCACGGACAGCACGGGCGGACGCGGTCTACGACCCGCTCGCGCAGTCCTGCACCATAGCCTTGGCTGGCCCCCACCCGTGATCGCCCATCCCGATGGGAGCACCGACATCCCTCACCTGCCGAGCGGTCCTCCCCCGGGGCAGTACCGTAGGCCCCCTTCACGGCCGGCACGACCTCCCCGGCCGGCCCTTCTCGGTGAGAGGCCGTCAGCGCATCTGCGGCTGCTCGGCAGGGTATGACCGGCTCCGTCCTTGGCCAGCAATCGCCCGGGTCCAGAGATGGGTTAGCGCGGCTGGTGCCATCAACTGGGGAACTCCGCCACTGCCTTGCCGAGGTCGCGTTCCAGCTCACCGGGCGTCTGGAGGCCCCGGTTCGTGAGGTAGTCCAGGCGCTCACGGCTTTCGGGCATTGCAACCAGGCTGAGGAACGTGGCGGAGTCGGAGCGGACGTTCGCCGGGTGTGGCAGCGTGAGGTCATTGATCGCCCGCTTCGCGGCCTTCACCCCTGCGGGTGGGAATCCGGCGATGCGCTTGGCCAGGCGCTCGACGAAGCCGTCCAGTTCGGCGTCGGGCAGAGCTCGGTTGATCCAGCCGTAGCGCTCTGCGAGGTCGGCGTCGAAGTCGTCGGCGCCGGTGATGGCTTCGATGGCGCGTGTTCTGCCCAGTCGCCGGGTCAGGTGCTGGATTCCGCCGGCGCCGGGCAGGGCGCCGGTGCCGGACTCGAACTGCGCGAAGACGGCGTTCTCACGCGCGGCGAAAATCATGTCGCAGGCCAGGGCCAGTTCGTCGCCGCCGCCGCGGGCCCGGCCGCGCACCTTGGCGATGGTGATCACCGGGACGTGCGCCAGCTTGTACAGGAACATGCCGAGCGAGGCGTCACCAGGGCCGCCGGCCTTGGCGGCTTCTGCGGTGTACTGCGGGATCGCCGTGAGGTCCACGTGTGCCGAGAAGAATTCGGGTGAGGCGCTGTCGATGACGACGACCCGCACGTCGCCCGGGTCGGTGTACAGCGCGTCGACGAGTGAGACGAGGTCACGGACGAGGTCGACACCGATGAGGTTGAGGGGGCCGGAGTCGAGGGTGGCGAACAGGACACCGGCCTCCTCTCGGGTCCGGATCGACGAGTAGGCGAAGCTCATGATCTTTCCTTTGGTGGGGGTGTTGCGAGGCGGAGTTCTACTGGAACCACTTCAGGGCAGTACGGGGCATGTCTCGAACTGCCCTATTGCGGCTTGAAGCGCCTGCCTGCAAAGGCACGAGACGTACTGATCTGCATCGCCCCCTGCTTGGAACTCAGCAGCGTCCGCACCGGTGGTGCCCTGAGGCTCGGCGATGAGCATCAGCGGCGGGGGTGTGAGTGAACGTTCGTCGACACTGACTTCGGGCATCGAGTGCTTGTGTGACATTCGAGTGCCTGCCAGGCCTCTCGCAGAAGCGGTTACACCGACTGCCGTACCGATTTCACCCGATTGCTCTGGGTGAGCCGGCTCGTGGACCGGTCGTCCTCGTCCAGATAGTCCGAGCCGGGTCCGGGGGGCGAGCGGATAGGTCGGCGCGACGGTGGCGGGCAGTGTGGCGTCCGCGGATCGCACCGCCCCAGAACCTGCCGTTAACGGCCGGTGTGGCACAGACCCGCCGGTATCGATAGATGCGGGACGGCGTGCCCGTCGCTGCCCCCCGACCCCACGGTGACCGAGACCCTAACTGATCGTTTCAGAATGGGTTGAGCTGCGGGTCTGGTGCTCAGTGATCTTGGTTGGCAGGGTGTGTCCGGAGTGCGTGCTGATCTTGTTCCTGACGACTTGTGCGAGTGGGTGGCTTCGCTGCTGCCGCCCGCTCCCGAGCGGCGCCGCCGCCATCCGGGGCGATTGCGTGTTCCCGACCGAGCGGCACTCGCCGGCGTCCTATACATGCTGCGGACCGGTGTCGCCTGGCGTGACGTCCCCGCAGAGACTGTGGGCTGCTCCGGGGTGACGGCCTGGCGCCGGCTGCGGGACTGGACCGAGGCCGGCATCTGGCCCCGCCTGCACGCCGCCCTGCTGAACGAGCTGCGCCGCGCCGACCTGCTGGACCTGGACGACTGCGCCGTGGACGGCTCGCACATCCGGGCCCTAAGAAGTCATCTCATTTGGCGAGCCGGCGGTAGCAGATGAGGGTGCAGGCGAGGCTCGTGAAGGCGAGGAAGTGCTCGGCTTTGCGCTCGTAGCGACGGTGGAGGCGACGGCATCCAGCGAGCCATGCCATGGTGCGTTCGATGGTCCACCGGTGCCGGCCGAGCCGCTGTGGGGTCTCGACTCCTTTTCGGGCTATGCGGTGCCGGATGCCCCGCTGGGATAACCATCGCCGCAGGTGGGAGTAGTCGTATCCCTTGTCGGCGTGCAGTTTCTCGGGCTTGCGCCGTCGGGGGCCTCGCCGGGATCGGATCGGCGGTATGCCCTTCACGAGCGGGATCAGGGCCTGGCTGTCGTGAACGTCGGCGCCGGAGATGCCGACAGGCAGGGGCAGACCGGTCGGCTCGGTGATCAGGTGGATCTTTGAGCCGTACTTGCCCCGATCCACCGGATTCGGACCTGTCAGCTCCCCCTTTTCAGGGCCCGCATGTTCACCGAGTCGATCGCGCAGCGAGACCAGTCCAGGTCGCCGCGGGAGCCGAGTTCGTCGAGCACCAGGCGGTGCAGCTTGGCCCACACGCGGGCCTTCGTCCACTCGGTGAACCGCCGGTGAGCCGTCGCGCCGGACGGCCCGAACGAGGCGGCCGGCAACTGCTGCCACGTGCAACCCGACGTCGCCACGAACACGATCGCTGCCAGCACCTCACGGTCGCCGTGCCGACGCCGGCCACCACCCTGAGGTCGCGACGGCGCCTCCGGCACCACCCGCTGGAGCAGCTCCCACAACTCGTCCGGCACCAGCCGCTCAACGATCCTCGACACGACCAGCTGCTTACCCAGCCAAATGAGATGATCTCTAAGGTGCGCCGGCGCTCCGCGAAGGGAGGGGCCACGCCTCGGTGCCCCCACCGCGGTCACCGCCTGGCCACGGCCGCCGAGCGGGGCACGTCGGCCCGTACCCGCCGAGCGGGGCACCGAACCTGGGCGGCCGTGCAGGGCGCCGAGGCGAAGTCCCCCGCGGGGCACACCCGCCCGTGACCGCCGAGCGGGCCGCGGGCCATGGCCCCCCGTGCGGCCCTCCGGCTGGAGCACTCCGGCAGGACAGGCGCAGAGGCGCGTACGAGGGTGGTGCTCATGACCGAGGACACCAGCACGCTGACCGGACCGGCACCCTCGCCCGTGCGGGTGGCGGGCCCGGCCGAGGAGATCGTCCTCCCCGGCCACACCCCGCCGCCCGTGCGGGACTGGCCGCCGCCGGACCTGGACGGCACGGAGTTCGACCCGGTCCTCGCCGCTCTGATGCGCGAGGGCCCGCTGACCCGGATCCGGCTGCCGTTCGGCGAGGGCTGGGCCTGGCTGGCCACGCGGTACGAGGACGTCAGGCTGATCACCAACGATCCTCGCTTCAGCCGTACCGAGGTCACCCGTCGTCAGGTGACCCGGCTCGCCCCGAACTTCGCGCCCCGCCCCGGCTCGCTCGCCTGGGCCGACCAGCCCGAGCACAACCGGCTGCGCAAGCCGGTCGCCGGGGCCTTCACGGTGAGCGCGATGAAGCGGCTGCGACCCCGCGCGCAGGAGATCCTGGACGCCCTGGTCGACGGGGTCGTGGCGGACGGGCCGCCCGCGGACCTGGTGGAGCGGGTGCTGGAGCCGTTCCCGCTCACGGTCGTCAGCGAGGTGATGGGCGTGCCGCCCGCCGACCGCGCGCGGGTGCACGGCTGGACCCGGCAGATCACCTCCACGGCGGGCGGCGCCGAGGCCGCCGGCCGGGCGAAGACCGGTCTGTACGACTGGATCGGCACGATGGTCCGGGACCGGGCCCACAGCACCGGCGACGACGTGTACGCGCTGCTCGGCGCCGCCGTGGCGCGCGGGGAGATCAGCGAGGAGGAGGCCGTCGGGCTCGCCGGGCCGCTGCAGATCGGCGGGGAGGCCGTCACCCACAACTGCGGGCAGATGCTGTTCCTGCTGCTGACCCACCCGGACCTGATGGAGCGGATGCGGGACCGCCCGCTGGAGCGCGGTCCTGTGCTGGACGAGCTGCTGCGCCACATCCCGCACCGCAGCACCGTCGGCCTCGCGCGGATCGCGCTGGAGGACGTGGAAGTAGCCGGGCACCGGATCGCGGCGGGCGAGCCGGTGTACGTCTCCTACCTCGCCGCCAACCGCGATCCGGACGTCTTCCCCGACCCGGACCGCATCGACCCCGACCGCCCCGCGTGTCCGCACCTGGCCTTCGGCAACGGACCGCACCACTGCACGGGAGCCGTCCTCGCCCGGCTGCAGGCCGAGCTGCTGGTGGACACGGTGCTCGACCGGCTGCCGAAGCTGCGGCTCGCGGTGCCGGCCGAGGACGTGCGCTGGCGGCACAAGACGATGATCCGCGGACCGCTGACCCTGCCCGTCACCTGGTGACCGGGGCTCACGCCCGCAGCCACTCCGTGACGATCACCTCGCCGCCGGCCCGCAGCCGGAGCGCGAACGGGCCGGTCGGCGCGTGGTCGCTGGTGAAACGCCCCAGGGTGTCGACCGGGACCGGCCGGACCGTCTGCGGCCCGCCCAGCACCTCGATGCGCGCCGACTGCGGCGGCAGCACCTGGCCGATCAGGCCCTCCTCGGTCACCTCCACGTCCACCGAAAGGCCGCCCGCCCGGAAGGTCAGCATCCGCGGGGCGTCCGGCACTCCCCTGACCGGCAGGGCGTCCACGAGCGAATCGAAGGTCAGCTCGGCGATCCGGGCGTCGAGGTCGTGCAACGCGTAGGCCTCAAGCGCCAGTTGGCGCAGCTCGACCGGGACCGGGTCCAGCTCGGCGGCCGCCCGGCGCAGTTCCGCCTCCAGCAGGTCGCCGTCGAACCCGTCCTCACCGGGGACCTGATCGCGATCCCCGCCGGGGCCTTGGCCGAGGCCCGCGTCGATGCCCTGGCCGGGGCCCGCGTCGATGCCCGGCTCGAAGCCCTCGTCGAATTTCTCGCCGAAGCCGCCGCCGGCACCCTCGCCGAAGCCCTCGTCGGGCCGTCCGTTGCCGTCCATGCCGCTCACACCGTCCCCCGTGCGTCCATCCGGGCCCGCAGCCGGCGCAGACAGCGCTGGCGCAGCGGCCCGATACTGCCGACGGCGATGCCGAGCGCGGCCGAGACCTCCAGATAGCTGGGCGGGGGCGAGGCGATCAGCACGCGCAGCAACTGCCTGCACCGCTCACCGAGTTCCTCGAACTCCTGCCACAGCCGGCGGACCCGTTCCGCCTGGTCGGCCTCCTCCTCGGCATCGATCAGCGACTGTTCCGGCGTGCGCTCCTCGCTGGCACGGTCGAGCACCAGCGGATCGTCGGTCAGCGTCAGCCGGGTCAGTCCCTTGAGCACCTTCAGGCACTCGTGCCGGGCCGTACTGGCCAGCCAGGCACCCGCCTTGTCGGGCTCGCGCAGCCGGCCCAGGTGCTGGGCGAAGCGGAACCACACGGTCTGGTAGACCTCGTGCCCGTCGGCGTCCGACAGCCGGTGCGCGCGCACGACCGACCACACCAGCGGACTCATGCCTTCCACCAGCGCCTTCCAGGCCGCGGCGTCGCCGTCGACGGCGGACCGGACCAGCGCGCCGACCTCTGTTCGGTCCACGGCTCCACCCCTCGTGTACGGCACGTCATCGTACGCCGTGGAGAGGAGGGTTCCGGACCTCATGCGGACCGCGCCGGCATCGCGACGGGAACCGGGCGCCAGGTGGGCGGCCGGAGCGCCGGGACGTGCGCCCCGCGCACATCGGCGTACTCGGTGAGCGAGGCGAGGAGTTGCCTGCGCGCCGCGCGCGGATCGCGCTCCTTGTGCGCCGTCATGTGGGCGGCCACCAGGGCGGCGGCCGCCGGGGTGGCGAAGGAGGTGCCGCTCCACTGCGCGAGGCCGTCGAACATCACCTGGTCGGGCTTGGCCGTGCCGCTCTCGCCGGTGTCGCTCAGCACGCCCGTGTGGCGCGGGAACCGGCAGGTGCAGGCGTAGCCGAGACCGAACCGGCAGGCGTCGTAAGTGGAATGCTGGTAGACGTACGGCACCGGCGCGTCGAAGCCGGTGAGGGCGCTGGTGAGGCGCTCGCCGGGGGCGTACACCCCGACCCAGGGGCCGTGGTTGCTGAAGCACGCCTCGGAGGCGCCGTCCCCGCGCAGCGCGCCGACCGAGAGCACGCTGTCCGCGTACTCCGGCAGCGAGGCGTAGGCGGCCGGCCAGAACGGGGTGTCGCTGCCGTTGTTGCCGGCGGCGGCCACCAGCAGGGTGCGCTGCTCGCGGAGTTCGCGCATGAACGCGTCGAGCCCGAGCAGGCCGACGGCGGACTCGGTGGAGGTGCCGGCGGAGAGGCTGATGATGTCGGGCCAGCCGCCCAGCTCGACGGCCTCGAACAGCTTGCCGCCGAACTCCGACTCCAGGATGGCGCCGACGTCGTTGAGCGTGCCCCGCACGGTGATGTCGGTGTTGGGCGCCACGGCCGCGACGATCCCGGCGATGAACGTGCCGTGGCCGACGTACTGGCGCAGCAGGCCGTCGGCGTCGGTCTCGCTCACCTGCGGGTCGCCCGTGGTGTGCGCGAGGAGCGGGTAGGCCCCGTGGTCGTGCACCAGGCCGGTGTCGACGACGAGGACGCCGACGGCGGTGTCCGGGTCGTGACGGCCCTCCTCCGGGGCCGGGTTGGCCGGCTCGCCGCGCGGCGCGGGCAGGGGCTCGTCGCCCGGGCAGGCGTTGACGGGGGCGATGTGCACGACGTGGTTGCGGCTGACCAGCCGGTGACCCCGGCGGCCCTCCGCCTCGGTGAGCGCGCGCAGGGCGTGCGGGACGCCGTCGTCGCCCTCGGCGGGGTCGCCGACCCGGATCCGGGTGATACCGGAGCGGTTGGTCTCCGGCCCGGTGCGGCGCACGTGGTCGGGGACCAGCCCCCGGGTCTCGGTGAAGTGGGCGCGCACGGTGTCCTCGACCACGCGGGCCTCCGCGCCGTCGCGGGCGAGGACGACGCCCTTCTCGTAGAGGAAGTGGCCGTCGTCGTCCGGCCCCATGGCCAGGGCCACATCGGGCATCGAACGCTGGATGTGGCGGAACTGCTCGTGGAATCGCTGAGGTGCCATGAAGTGTCCTCCCCCTGAGACGGTGTCCGAGAGTGAGAGTCGCCGGACGACCGATTGATACAGCCCCCGGGCAGGCGCGGTACAGCGGAAAGCGGAAGGGGACGGCCGTGTGACGGTTTCCCGCAGGCCACTACCATGCGAGGGGTGACAGCGGGAAGCGAGTCGGTCCTCGAACTGCTGCCGATGGTGTTCGCCGATCCCGGCGAGGCACGGGCACGCGCGGATCTGGTGCTGCACACCGATCCGTCGCCGCTGCACGCCAGCGTCGCCCATCAGGTGCTCGGCATCTGGCAGCGGGACTTCGGCGATCTGCGGATCGCCCTGCGGCATCTGCGGCGGGCCCGGGACCTGGCCGCGCGCGCCGAGTCGGCCGAGCGGGAGGCGGACGTGCTCGCCACGCTGGGGGTCGCACTGGTGCACGCGGGGCGCACGCGCCAGGGCCTCGCGTCGTTCGAACAGGGGGTCGCCCGGGGCAGCGGACACACCAGGGCACGCGTGCTGTACCGGCGGGCCTACGTGTGGTGGGTGCTGGGGCGCCACCGGGAGGCGCTGGAGGACGTACGGCGTGCCCTACCGGTGCTGCGACAGGTCCGCGACGACATCTGGACCGCGCGGGCGCTGACCCTGCGGGCCACCGTGCACCTGGCGCTGGGCGCGGTGGACCGCGCGGTCGCCGACTTCACCGCGGCGGAACGGCTGTGGGAGACCACCGGCCAGGAACACGACAAGGCGGACGCGGTGGAGAGCCGCGGCCTCGCCGCGTTCCGCTCCGGGGACATCCCGGTGGCCCTGCGGCTGCTGGACGAGGCCGAGGAGCGGTACGGCAAGCTCGGCACGCCCACCTTCATGCTGTCCATCCGGCGCTGCGAGGTGCTGATGGCCGCGGGTCTCGCCCCGGAGGCGCTGGCCGAGGCGGACACGGCGATCGCGCTGCTCGACCGGATCGGCGGACAGTCCACCCGCAAGGCCGAGTTGCTGCTCGCCGCCGCGCGGGCCGCCCGTTCGGCCGGGGACCCGGACACCGCGATCGCCCGCGCCGCCGACGCCGTACGGCTGTTCGCGGCGCAGCGGCGGGCCTGGTGGGCCGCCCATGCCCGGCTGGTGCTCATCGAGGCGCGTGCGGCGGCCGGGAACGGGTCCGGGCGGCTGGTGGCGGACGCGGCGGCGGTCGCGGAACGGCTGGCCTCGTTCGGCTCGCCGGCCGCGCCCGAGGCGTCGCTGCTGGCCGGCCGGGTCGCGCTGGCGCTGGGCCGCACGGCGGACGCGGAGCGGCACCTGACGGCGGCCGCGCGCGGCCGGCACGGCGGTCCGCCGACCGCCCGGGTCACCGGCTGGGCCGCACAGGCTCTGCGGGCGCGGGCGGCCGGCTCCGGGCGCGGGGTGCTGGAGGCCTGCCGGCGGGGCCTCGACGTCCTCGACGACCACCGGATGACGCTCGGCGCCTCCGAACTGCGGGCCCGCGCCACCGCGCAGGGCGCCGAACTGGCCGCGCTCGCCCAGGAGGCGAGCCTCGCGCACGGCGGTGCGCGGCGGCTGCTGGAGTGGAGCGAGCGCTGGCGGGCGACCGTGCTGTCCGCGCCGCCCGCGCGGCCGCCCGCCGACCCGGCGCTGCTCGCCGGCCTCACCGCCTTCCGGGAGATCGCGGCCCGCGCGGAGGAGGCCCGCAGGGAGGGCCGCCCGGTGCCCGCCCTGGAGCGCGAACAGCGCAGGCTGGAGCGGGACATCCGGTCCCGCACCCACCACATCCGCGGGGGCGCGCCCGGCGGCGGCGACCGCTTCGACGCGGGCCGCCTGCTGGACCGGCTCGGCCCGGCCCGGCTGGCCGAACTCGCCGTCGTGGACGGCCGGGTGCACGTCCTGCTGTGCGGTCAGGGGCGGGTACGGCGGTTCGCGGGCGGGTCGCTCGCCGAGGCGGTGGCCGAGGCCGAGCACGTGCAGGCCGGGCTGCGGCGGCTCGCCCACCCCGGGGGCGAGGCGCGGCTGCCGCTGGTGGAGGCGGCGGGCCGGCGCCTCCAGGAGCTGTTGCTGGGCGGTGCCGTGCCGCATCTGGGGGCGGGGCCGGTGGTGATCGTGCCGCCGGGGGCGCTGCACCGGGTGCCGTGGGCGCTGCTGCCCGCGCTGCGGGAGCGGGTGCTCAGCGTGTCGCCGTCGGCGGGGAGCTGGCTGCGGGCCCGGGAGACCGAACCGCCGGCCGGTGGCCGGCACGTCCTGGTGCGCGGACCTGGCCTCGCCACGGGCGGCGCCGAAGTGTCCGAACTGGCCGACCGGTACGGCACGGCGACCGTACTGGAGGGCGAGGCGGCGCAGGCGCCCCGGGTGCTCGCCGAACTGGACGGCGCGGCCCTGGCCCATCTGGCCGCCCACGGCACGTTCCGCGCCGACAGCCCGCTGTTCTCGGCCCTGCGCATGGCCGACGGGCCGCTGATCGTGCACGACTTCGAGCGCCTGGCCCGCAGCCCGTACCGGATCATCCTGTCCAGCTGCGACACCGCCCGCCTCGCCTCGGTCGGCGCCGACGAACTCCTCGGCCTGGTCACCGCGTTGCTGCCGCTGGGCACCGCCGGGGTGGTGGCGAGCAGCGCGCCGGTCAACGACGCCGCGGTGGTCCCGCTGATGCTCGCCCTGCACAAGGGCCTCGACGCGGGCCTCTCCCTGGCCGAGGCCCTGCGCGACGCCCGCGCCGCCCAGCCCGCCGACCCGGTCCACCAGGCGACGGGCTGGGCCTTCGCGGCGTTCGGCGCGGCGTGAGGACGGTACGGCCGTGAGGTGGCGGCCCGTGCTCGGCCCGCTGAGGTCGGCGTCCGCCACCACGCGGTATCGGTACGGGCCGCCCCCCTCGGGCCCGTGTGGCTCAACGCCGGTTCGGCCCCCGCCGGGCCCGGCGCGCCGAGGCCCGTGCGCTCACGCCGGTTCGGACTCCGGGAGGTCCGTGAGCCAGGGCAGGGCGCCTCGGTCGCTCGCGCCCAGGCGGGTGTACGCGCTGTAGAGGTGGTTGCCGACGGTGCGTACGGACAGGGTCAGCTTGTCGGCGATCTCCCGGTTGCTGAGTCCCGCGGCGGCGAGGGCGACGATCTGACGCTGCCGCGCGGTGAGTTCGCCCAGGACGAGCCCGGCCAGCGCGGGGGTGCGGGCGCCCTGGCAGCGGCGGGCCAGCGCGACCGCGCGGGTGCGGGAGAGGCGCGCGGCGCGCGGATCGCGGTGCGCGCGGACGGCCTGGGCGTGCGCCTCGGCCGCGAACAGCAGGAAGCCGCGCTCCGCCAGGGCCCCGGCGGCCCGGTCGAGGGCCGGTCCGTCGCCCCGGGCGAGCGCCTCGGCGTGCCGGGCGAACACCCCGCCGGCCGGCAGCCGTCCGGCGGCCAGCTCGGGCCTGCCGAGGCGTACGGCGTCGTAGCACGCGAGCACGTCGTCCCCGGTGAGCCCGGCCGGGGCGCCCCCGATGTCACCGCGGGCCGCGGCGGCCCAGCCGTCCGTTCCCTTCGACTCGCCCAACTGTGCGGTCACTAAGTCGAGTTCGTCGGCGCAGCGGGCGTCATCCGGGGCCGCCCGCAGCCCTTCCCTGGCCCATGCCGCCGCCTCGCGCAGCTCGCCGCGCAGCCGGGAGTACCTGGCGCGTACGACCGCGTACCCGGCGGGGACCGGCAGCCCCTCGGACAACAGCCAGTCCCCCACCGGCGTCGGCACGCCCCGCACGTCCTGCCGGGCCAGCCCGCGCTCCAGCGCCGTCCGCTCCGCCGCCAGCGCGGGACCGCACCGGTCCGGTGCGCCGGTCAGCCGCAGGGACCGCAGGCGGCCGGCGGTGGCGCGCAGGGCGGGCCCGTGCAGCGGGTGCGCGAGGGTGACGGAGCCGAGGTCGTCGACATGGATCAGACCGTCCGCCTCCAGGCGTTCGAGGACCTCCAGGTCGAGCTCGTCCCACGCGAGCGGCAGGGGCTCGGCGAAGGCGAGCCGGTCGAGCGTCTCGCGCTCCCCGGCGCCGGCGCGGTCCAGCACGGGCGCGAGACGGTCGCGGACGGTCGCGGTCACCGGCACAGGTCCACGCCACGCCCACTCGTCGCACTCGGGGACGCGGGTGAGCCCGCCGGAGCGGCGCAGCGCCGCCACGAGGTCGCGCAGCAGCCGCAGATCGCCCCGGCACATCCGGTGCAGCCGGCCCGTGGTGAGCGGTTCCAGGCCGGCCGTGGCGAGCAGCCGGCCGGTGTCCTCACGGGGCAGCGGCTCCAGCGCGACGCGGGGCAGCAGTTCCCCGGTCCACAGCCGGGAGACCGCGCCCGGTACCGGCACGCCGTCCGTGACGGCCACGACCAGGCGGGTGGATCCGTGCGCGGCGAGCTGGTGGACCAGGGCGGCGGACGCCTCGTCGAGCAGATGGGCGTCGTCGACCACCAGCAGTCGCACCCCGGACAGGAGATGGACCGCCCGGTGCAGCGAGACGGTGCCGGGCAGCAGGTGCGCGAAGGCGGCGAAGGGCAGACCGCGGCTCTCCGGCGTCCCGGTGACCCGGACGCAGTCCGTGCCCCGGACCGCCTCCGTGATCAGCCGGGTCTTGCCGCAGCCCACCGGACCGGTCACCACGACGCCGGGGCGGCCGGCGGCCGACGACCGCCGCACGAGCTCCAGTTCGGTCTCCCGGCCGGTGAACGGCCAGGGCAGCTCCAGCGTCTTCGCGTCCTGTTCGTAAATCGTCACGACAACTGGAGCACGCCTACTCAGGTTTGATACAGGGCGACTTGAGTAGCCCCCGACTCAGGCGTTCCGGGGGCACGACACGGCACTCTGACGGTCCGAGCCAGTCGGGCGACCGGGGGAGCGGTCGAGGGGACGTAGCCTTCGGGGGAGGGATGGCGTCCCCTCGACCACAAAGCGAGCCCTCGGCGGCGGGTTTCAGATGCCGGCGGCCGGACTGTCGACGCTGTCCGGGTCGAGGTGGCCGCCGAAGGCGGGCAGGTCGGTCAGCCGGCGGACGTGGGCCCACAGCACCGGATGGCCGGCGACCCGGCGTGCGGCGGAGGCGTCCAAGTGGTGGCGGTGCACGGTGTGCAACCGCACCAGGGCCACCCACAGTTCGACGTCGGCGGCGGTGAGCCGCCCGTCTACGGCGTACTCCTCCCCCGCCAGGTGCCGCTCCAGCCTGCCCAGCGTGTCCAGCAGCACGTCCACGGCGGTCGCGCGCTCGACGGGATCGGCGCCGGGCCGTCCGGCGCACCGCGCGGCCTCGAGGACGCCCTCGGCACAGAGCCGTTCGACGGCGTCGATGCGGCTCTCCGCACCGCACGGGTACAGGGAGAGCCGGCCGTCGCGCGGGAAACGGTCCAGGTCGCGCAGGATGTCCGGGGCGTGGTTGCTGACGATACGTCCGGTCCAGTCGTCGCTGAGCACCGGCGCGAGAGCGGGCTCGGTCCAGTGGTGGGCGCTCGCCTCGTACAGCGGGCGCAGGGCCGAATGGCCGCCGTCGGGGCGGTCCGGCAGCGCCGGCAGGAAGACCACCGGACAGACCGCGTCGAGACCCAGCAGGCTGTGGCCGACGGCGAGGCGCAGCCCGTCGGCGCAGCCGGTGGACAGGTGGAGCCGGTAGCGGTGCGGCACCGCGTAGTGGCCGCTGCGCGCGTCCTGGCCGATCCGGCCCCGGAACGCGGGCGTGGCACGGCGGGCGGCGGTACGCGGGGCGGCGGTGCAGGGCGTGACCGGGACGGTGGCGAGCGAAGCGATGGACATGCGACTCCCCTGGTGCGTGCGCGCGAACGGATGCGCGGGCGGTTGCGCGGCGGAAGGCGTTCGTCGACGGGCGACAGCCGGCAATCGACAGACGACGAACGACGGGTGACGGTCGACAGTCGACACACGACCGCAGACGGTCGACAGGCGACAGGCGACAGGCGACAGGCGACAGGCGACAGGCGACAGGCGACCGCACACGGTCGACGGGCGACAGTCGACCGGCGACGGGCGCGTACGGGGGGGCCGGCGGGAGGCCCGGGTCAGCGCTGGAGACCGATGGCGCTGCAGACGCGCAGCAGGTCGATGTGCAGGCGGGAGGTCAGAAGAAGGACGCGCGACGGCGTACGACCCGCTCGGCCGTCGACCGTCAGGAGGCGCACCATAGTTCCCTACCTGTTCACTGGGGTTCCCTCTTCGGAGTGTCGGTCCGTGGCCGTACGACGTCAAGGGGGCGTCCATGCCTGGGACTCCCGGCGGACGGCGGGTGCGGGGCGAGGGCCGGCGCGGGGACTCCTCAGCAAGAGCGACATGTGACATAGTACTGATGTGGCGAAGCGACTGACCTGCGATGTCGTGGTCGTGGGAGCCGGCATGGTGGGTGCGGCCTGTGCGCTGTACGCCGCCCGGGCCGGCCTCGATGTGAGGGTGGTGGACCGGGGCGCGGTGGCGGGCGGTACCACCGGCGCCGGCGAGGGCAACCTGCTGGTCTCCGACAAGGAGCCGGGCCCCGAGCTGGAACTCGCCCTGCTCTCGGGCCGCCTGTGGGCCTCACTGGCCGGGGAGCTCGGGGCGGCGGTGGAGTACGAACCCAAGGGCGGTGTGGTGGTCGCCCGCACGCCCGGCACGCTCGACGTGCTGGCCGGCTTCGCAGCGGGCCAGCGTGCCGCGGGCGTCACGGCCGAGCCCGTCGGTCCCGACGAACTGCGCGAGCTGGAACCGCACGTGACTCCCGGCATGGCGGGCGGTGTCCACTATCCGCAGGACGCGCAGGTCATGCCCGCGCTGGCCGCCGCCCATCTGCTCCGTGCCTCCGGCGCCCGCCTGCACACGGGCCGGTCCGTGACCGGAGTGCTGCGTACGCCGGACGGCGCGGTGCTCGGCGTCCGTACCGCCCAGGGCGACATCCACGCGCCCGCGGTGGTCAACGCTGCGGGCACCTGGGGCGGCGAGCTGGCCGCGTCGGCGGGCGCGGCCCTGCCGGTCCTCCCCCGGCGCGGCTTCGTGCTGGTCACCGAGCCGCTGCCGCGCATGGTCCGGCACAAGGTGTACGCCG
Source organism: Streptomyces sp. WI03-4A (assembly GCF_033792105.1). Taxonomy (NCBI): domain Bacteria; kingdom Bacillati; phylum Actinomycetota; class Actinomycetes; order Kitasatosporales; family Streptomycetaceae; genus Streptomyces; species Streptomyces sp. WI03-4A. The sequence continues at coordinate 46,859 of NZ_JARAUO010000027.1, read as the reverse complement.
CCGACTACGTGGCGGACGTGGCCAGCGACTCGGCCGCGCTGCGCACCTCGCCGGTCGTCGAGGGCACGGCCGCCGGTCCCGTCCTGATCGGCGCGAGCCGTGAACGGGTCGGCTTCGACCGTTCGTTGTCCCTGCGGGCGGTACGGGCTCTGGCAGTCGGCGCGATCGGACTGTTCCCCTTCCTGGAGCGGGTGCGCGCGCTGCGCACGTACGCCGGCTTCCGGCCCTATCTGCCCGACCACCTGCCGGCGATCGGCCCCGACCCCCGGCTGCCCGGGCTGTACCACGCCTGCGGCCACGAGGGCGCCGGCATCGGCCTGTCCACCGGCACCGGACTGCTGATCGCCCAGGCACTGACCGGGAAGACACCTGACCTTGACCTCGCGCCGTTCCGTCCGGAGCGGTTCGGGCCCGACGGAGGGACCGCACGGTGAACCCACGGGAACTGGCCCGGGCCGCACCGGGCGCCGCCTTCAGTGTCACCTTCGACGGCGGCCCCGTCGCGGCACTGCCCGGCCAGACGGTCGCGGCCGCGCTGTGGGCGGCCGGGGTGACCTCCTGGCGCAGCACCCGCGGCACCGGCCGGCCGCGCGGGGTGTTCTGCGGGATCGGGGTGTGCTTCGACTGCCTCGTGACCGTCAACGGCCGCCCGAACCAACGGGCTTGTCTGGTCCCGGTACGGCCGGGCGACGTGATCCGCACGCAGGAGGGGACGGGCCGGGACGATGACTGAGCGACCGCACCTCGCCGTGGTCGGAGCGGGCCCGGCGGGACTGGCCGCCGCGCTGGCCGCGGCCGCCCGCGGGGTACGTGTGACCCTCCTGGACGCGGCCGAGCAGGCGGGCGGGCAGTTCTACCGGCAGCCCGCCGCCGCCCTGGGCGCCCGCAGACCCCAGGCCCTGCACCACCAGTGGCGCACCTGGGAACGGCTCCGGGACGGCCTGGACCGGCAGCTGGCCGCCGGGCACGTCCGCCATCTGCCGGACCACCACGTCTGGTGCGTGGACCGCACGGCCGGCGCGGACGGCACGGACGACACCGGCATCATCCAAGACGCCCCGACCGGTGGGGCGTTCGCGGTGCACGCGCTGCGCGGACCACTGCAGGAGGAGGGCGTCACGGTACGCGCGGACGCCGTGCTGCTCGCCACCGGCGGCTACGAACGGGTGCTGCCCTTCCCCGGCTGGACCCTGCCCGGAGTGCTCACCGCGGGCGGCGCGCAGGCCATGCTCAAGGGCGGCCTGGTGCTGCCCGGCCGTACCGTCGTGGTCGCCGGCACCGGTCCCCTGCTGCTGCCGGTGGCCTGCGGCCTGGCCGCGGCGGGCGCGCAGGTGGCCGCCCTGGTCGAGTCCGCCGGTCCAAAAGCCCTGCCGCGCCACGCGCGGGCGCTCGCCGCACAGCCCGGCAAGCTCGCCGAAGGCGCCCTGTACGCAGGGCGGTTGCTGCGGCACGGGGTACGCCCACTGACCCGGCACACCGTCGTGGAGGCGCACGGCACCGGCCGGCTGACGGCGGTGACCGTCGCCGCGCTCGACCGGGACGGGCAGCTCGTGCCGGGCAGTGCCCGCCGTATCCCCTGCGACACCCTCGCGGTGGGCCACGGCATGCTGCCGCACACCGACCTCGCCGAGACGCTCGGCTGCGCCCTGTCCGGGACGGACGTCCGCGTCGACGGCGAGCAGCGCACCGACGTGCCGGGCGTCTGGGCGGCCGGCGAGGCCACCGGGATCGGCGGTGCGGCACTGGCGCTCGCCGAAGGGCACATCGCCGGCCGTTCCGTCGCCGCGCGACTGCACGGCACGCCTCCCGACCCGCGCCGCTGGGCCGGGGCCGCCAAAGCCCGCCGGCGGCTGCGGAAGTTCTCCGCCGCGCTCGACGCGCTCTACGCCCCGCCCGCCGGCTGGGTGGACCGGATCACCGACGACACGGTGGTGTGCCGGTGCGAGGAGGTCACCGCCGGCCAGGTCCGCACGTCCGTCGACGTGCTCGGGGCCGGAGACCAGCGCACCGTGAAGCTGCTCACCCGGGCCGGAATGGGCTGGTGCCAGGGCCGGATGTGCGGCCCGGCGGTGGCAGGGCTCTCCGGCTGCCCGGCGACACCGGGCCGCCGCCCCTTCGCCCGCCCGGTCCCACTCGGCGTACTCGCCCGACTGCCCGAGGACGAGCCGGACTGACAGCGGTGCCCGACCGACCGCGAGAGCCCACACCACAAGACCCCGACCACACGACTCCGCACCGCTGACCCCGCGCCACCGGACCCAATGAACAGCCCAGTGATATGTCACACCCTATTGAACGGGAGACTTCCATGACGCACGCCACGCCCCACACGGAGGACTGCCCCTGGCGCGGTGTCCTCGTCGCCACCGCGCTGCCGCTGCGCGACGACCTGTCGGTCGACCACGACCGGTACGCGGAGCACTGCGCCTGGCTGGTGGAGAACGGCTGTGACGGCGTCGTGCCGAACGGCTCCCTGGGCGAGTACCAGGTGCTCGCCCCCGAGGAACGCGCCGAGGTGGTGCGGACGGCCGTGAGCGCGGTCGGCGGGGCGCGGGTGATGCCGGGGGTCGCCGCCTACGGCTCCGCGGAGGCCCGGCGCTGGGCCGAGCAGGCCGCCGGGGCCGGCTGCGGGGCCGTGATGCTGCTGCCGCCCAACGCCTACCGGGCCGACGAGCGGTCCGTCGTCGCCCACTACGCGGAGGTCGCCCGGGCGGGCGTGCCGGTGGTGGCGTACAACAACCCGATCGACACCAAGGTGGACCTCGTACCCGAACTGCTCGCCCGGCTGCACGGCGAGGGCCACATCCAGGGCGTCAAGGAGTTCTCCGGCGACGTCCGCCGCGCCTACCGCATCGCCGAACTCGCTCCCGAACTCGACCTGTTGATCGGCGCCGACGACGTACTGCTGGAACTGGCCGTGGCGGGTGCCAAGGGGTGGGTGGCCGGCTACCCGAACGCGCTCCCCCGGGCGTCCGTCGAGCTGTACCGCGCCGCGACGTCCGGCGACCTCACCACCGCGCTCCCGCTGTACCGGCAGCTCCATCCGCTGCTGCGCTGGGACTCGCGGGTGGAGTTCGTGCAGGCCATCAAACTGTCCATGGACGTGGTGGGCCGGTACGGCGGCCCGGTGCGCCCGCCGCGCGTCCCGCTGGCGCCGGAGCAGGAGGCGGCGGTCCGCGCGGCCACCGAGAAGGCCGTGGCGGCCGGGCTCCTGTGACGGCCCACGGGACACGGGCTACGGGAAGGAACGCACGATGCGCAGCAAGCTCGTCCTGCACGCCGTCGACTCGCACACCGAGGGCATGCCGACCCGGGTGATCACCGGCGGGATCGGCACCGTACCGGGCGCGACGATGAACGAGCGGCGGCTGTGGTTCCGTGAACGCCGGGACCCGGTCAAGCGGTTGCTGATGAACGAGCCGCGCGGGCACTCGGCGATGAGCGGTGCGATCCTGCAGCCGCCGAGCCGCCCCGACTGCGACTGGGGGGTCATCTACATCGAGGTCTCCGGCTACCTGCCGATGTGCGGGCACGGCACGATCGGCGTGGCGACCGTGCTGGTGGAGACCGGCATGGTGGAGGTCGTCGAACCGGTCACCACCCTGCGCCTGGACACCCCGGCCGGGGTGGTCGTGGCCGAGGTCGCGGTGCGGGACGGCGCGGCGGCGAGCGTCACCCTGCGCAACGTACCGTCCTTCAGCGCGGGGCTGGACCGCACGGCGGTGCTCGCCGACGGCCGGAAGGTGACGTACGACCTGGCCTACGGCGGCAACTTCTACGCCATCCTGCCGCTGGAGGAGTTCGGCCTGCCCTTCGACCGCGGCCGTAAGGACGACATCCTCGCCGCCGGGCTGGAGCTGATGGAGGCGATCAACGCCGGGGAGGAGCCGGTCCACCCCGAGGACCCGTCCATCCGCGGCTGCCACCACGTCCACCTGTACGCGTCCGGCGCCACCGCCCGGCACTCCCGGCACGCCATGGTCATCCACCCCGGCTGGTTCGACCGCTCGCCCTGCGGCACGGGGACGAGCGCGCGCATGGCGCAGCTGCACGCGCGGGGCGAACTGCCCTTGCACACCGAGTTCGTGAACGAGTCGTTCATCGGCACCCGGTTCACGGGCCGGCTGCTGGGCACCACCGAGGTCGCCGGCGTCCCGGCCGTGCTGCCGAGCTTCACCGGCCGCGCCTGGATCACCGGCACCGCCCAGTACCTGCTCGACCCGTCGGATCCGTTCCCGGAGGGGTTCGTCCTCTAGCCGCCGCCCCCGCGGACACCGACTAGACTTCGATGATGCGTGACATGGCACAGACCCCGGCCCCCCAGGACGCGGACGCGACCGCGCCCGTGCTGCCCCGGCTGGGCGGCCGGCGGAGCAGTTACCGCGAGCGGGTCGCGGACGCGCTGCGGGCCGCGCTGATCGCGGGCGAACTGCGCCCGGGCGAGGTCTACTCGGCGCCCTCGCTCGCCTCCCGCTTCGGTGTCTCGGCGACGCCGGTGCGGGAGGCGATGCTGGACCTCGCCAAGGAGGGCCTGGTCGACACGGTCCCGAACAAGGGCTTCCGGGTCACCGCCGTCTCCGACCGGCAGCTGGACGAGTACACCCACGTCCGCGCGCTCGTCGAGATCCCGACGGTGGTGGCGCTGGCCCGCACGGCCGACCGGGTCTCCCTGGAGGCCCTGCGCCCGGCTGCCCGGGAGATCGTCGCCGCGGCCGCTGCGGGCGACCTGATCGCCTACGTCGAGGCCGACACCCGCTTCCACCTGGGGCTGCTCGCCCTGGCCGGCAACGCCCACCTGGTCGAGGTGGTCGCCGACCTGCGCGGCCGCTCCCGCCTCTACGGCCTCACCGCCCTGGTCGAGGCCGGCCGCCTGCTGGCCTCGGCCGAGGAACACCTGGAACTCCTGGACGCGTTGCTGGAGCGCGACGAGAAGGCCGTGGGCGAGATCATGACCCGGCACCTGGGTCACGTGCGCAGCCTGTGGGCGGCGCGCGACTGACCGTGCGCCGGCCACCCGGCCGGTGAGGCGGCGGGCCGGCGGTGCGGCGGTCCCCTCCCTCCCCGGACCGCTCAGCCGGGAGCCGGGGGCAGGTCGTCGAGAAAAGTGGCCGTCGGCACGTGGAACAGGCACCCGGTGACCGGGGTCGAGTAGTCGAGGATCCGGTCGTGGGAGGCCCCGGCGTCGCCGAGGAACATGTGCCGCAGCATCTGCTCGGTCACCTCCGGGGTGCGCGCGTAGCCGATGAAGTACGTCCCGAACTCGCCCTCCCCCAGGGTGCCGAACGGCATGTTCTCGCGCACGATCTTGCGCTCGTCGCCGTTCTCGTCGGTGACGGTGTTCAGCGCCACATGGGAGTCGGCGGGCTTGACGTCGTCGGGCAGTTCGACGTTGGCGAGCTTCGTGCGCCCGATGACCCGCTCCTGCTCCTCCGCCGGCAGGGCGTTCCACGCCGCCATGTCGTGCAGGTACTTCTGCACCGTCACGTAGCTGCCGCCGGCGAAGGCGGGGTCCTCGTCGCCGATGAAGACCGCCGCGTCGGCGAGCCGCCCCTCGGGGTTCTCACTGCCGTCGACGAACCCGAGCAGGTCCCGTTCGTCGAAGTACTTGAAGGCATGGACCTCGTCGCCGACCGTGGCCGCGCCGCTCAGCCGGTCCAGGAACAGCTTGGCGAGTTCGAAGCACAGGTCCATGTGGCGGGCCCGGACGTGGAAGAGCAGGTCTCCCGGGGTGGCCGGCGCGTGGTGGCGGTCCCCCTTCAGCTCGACGAACGGGTGCAGCCCCCGTGGCCGCGGGCCGTCGAACAGCCGGTCCCAGACCGCCGAGCCGATGCCGACGACACAGCTGAGCTGTTCACCCGGTGCGCGGAAGGCTACCGAGCGGCACAGGCCCGAGACGTCCTCCAGCAGGTCGCGGACGGTCTCCTCGCGGCCCTGCCGCACGGTGAGCACCAGGAACACGGCGGTTCGGGCCGGTTCGACGACCACGGGCTGTGACTCGGCCACGACCGGGCCTCCTCGGGAACGCGGGTGGATCCGTGGGGCGGGGCCGTCCGGCCCTCCACCCATCCCATCCTGCTGCCTCCGGGCCGGAACCGCGCGAGGACGTGTGCCCGGGCGTCCGGCATGGGCGGCACGATCACGCCCGCACACGAACGAGGCCGTCTTCCCGTCACCAGGAAAACGGCCTCCGACCTGCTGTGAAGCTGGTCGGGACGACAGGATTTGAACCTGCGACCCCTTGACCCCCAGTCAAGTGCGCTACCAAGCTGCGCCACGTCCCGCCGCGGGCTCACGCGGTGAAGTTCCGCGTGATCACGCAGGTCAACCCTACCGCACGCCCGCGGGTGCCCGTGTCGTCCCCGCCGCGACCGGGCCGGGGGTGCGGGTGGTGCGGCGGACCGGGACGAGGAGGGCGGCGCCGGTCGCGGCCAGGCACAGGACGGCGAGCAGGGCCCAGCCGTGGGTGTAGCCGGAGGCGTAGGGCAGGCCGGAGGGCTGGAGGCGGCCGGTGACCAGGACGCTGGTGAGGGCCGCGCCGATGGAGCCGCCGATGGTGCGGACGTTGGCGTTCATGCCGGTCGCCGCGCCCGTCTGCTCGGGCGGGACGCTGCCCACGATGAGCTGGGCCATCGAGGCGAAGGCGAGTCCGATACCGAGGCCGAAGAGGCCCGCGACCACGCCGATCTGCCACTGGGCGTCGTGCCAGAAGGCCAGGAATCCGCAGGCCAGCGCGCCGAGCGCGGCACCGGCGGTGAGCAACGCCTTGGCGCCGACGTGTGGTTCGAGCCGTCCGGACAGGACACCGGAGAGGAACATCGCCACGAGCATGGGCAGCATGAGCAGGCCGGACTCGGTGACGCTCGCGCCGAAGCCGTAGCCGGCCGCGGCCGGTGTCTGGACGAAGCCCGGCAGGAAGGACCAGATCGCGTACATGCCGGCGCCGAACAGCAGGGCGGCCGCGTTGGTGGTCCACACCGACGGCTGACGCATCACCCGCAGGTCGATCAGCGGCGTGCGGGAGCGGGCCTCGGCGGTCAGCCACAGCGCGAACAGCAGCACCGCGGCGGCGAGCAGGCCGAGCACCTTCGCCGAACCCCAGCCCCAGCGGCCGGCCTGGCTCAGCGGCAGCAGCAGCGCCACCAGCCAGGCCGAGAGCAGTGCCGCGCCGAGCCAACTCACGCGCCCCTCGGCCCGCTTGGGCGACTCGGGGACGTAGCGCAGGGCGATCAGCACGGTGCCGGCGACGACGGCCACCGGGATCCAGAACAGCCAGCGGTAGTCGAGGGCGGAGACGATGGGCCCGGCGGCCACGATGCCGACCCCGCCGCCGGCCGCGATCACCGCGGACAGGTTGCTGATGCTGCCGCTGACCTCGGACGGGGCGAACTCGTCCCGGATGATCCCGAAGGAGAGCGGGAAGAGGGCGCCGCCCACGCCCTGCACGACCCGGGCGACGATCAGCACGCCGATGGAGGGGGCCAGGGCGGCGACCAGACAGCCGGCGAGGACGGTCACCAGGACCGCCACCAGGGTGCGCTTCCTGCCGGCCAGGTCGCCGACGCGGCCGAGGATCGGCGTGAAGACCGAGGCGGACAGCAGATAGGCGGTCATCACCCAGGTCGCGGTGGACTGCGAGGTGTGCAGCGCGTGCTGGACGGTCGGCAGGGCCGGCGCGATCAGCGACTGCAGCATGGCGAACACGCCGGCACCGGTCGCGAGGACCGCGAAGGTGAGGCGGGAGGACGAGCGGGGCATGGAGAAGCCTCTCCGAAAGAGGAGCGCGGAGGGTGAGAAGGAGGTCTTCGTGACGGGCGGCGCGCGGCGCGCGGGGCCCGTGCTCACGGGTGCGGGCGGCCCGCGCTCGGACGCGTCCGTCCACGGCGGGGCCACCCCGCACTGCTAAAGTGGAGGTACCCCTCCACTCTAACGGAGGCATACCTCCGGTTCAAGCCGAATCGGAGGCGCACCTCCGATTCGCTCCACGATTCCCCCCGGGAGGCACCCGTGACGGCCACGCCGTTCCCCGTCAGCGAGATCGTCGCGTCCCGCCGGCCGCACCGCAGGGACGCCGCCCGCAACTACGACGCCCTGCTCGCGGCCGCCCGCGAGGCCTTCGCCGAGCACGGCGCCGAGGCGTCCCTCGAGGACATCGCGCGCCGCGCGGGCGTCGGCATCGGCACCCTGTACCGGAACTTCCCCACCCGCCGCGACCTCTTCGAGACCGTCTACGCCGACGACGTCAACGCCCTGTGCGCGGCGGCCCTGGAACTCGCCGACCGGGAACCCTGGGAGGCGCTGACCGCCTGGCTCGACCGGTTCGCCGGCTACATGGTCACCAAGCGCGCGGTCCGCGAGGCCCTGAACGACGAGTCGGACATCTTCGTGGCCTGCCGCGACTCCATGTACGCGGCCGGCGGCCCGATGCTGGAGCGCGCCCAGCGAGCGGGGGTGGCCCGGGCGGACATGGACTTCGGCGACCTGCTGCGGATGGTCGCAGGGATCACGGCGACCGCCTTCGAGACCGACGCCCAGCGCGACCGGGTCCTGTCGATCGCCCTCGACGGGGTGCGCACGGGACGCTGAGCCGGGCGTCGCGCCGCTGCCGGTCCGGCCTGCCGGTCCGGCCGCCCGCGGCTACTTGATGAACGCGTTGGCCACCACCACGATCAGCCCGAGCGCCGCGTCCAGCACGCCGATCAGGACGGCGGCCACCCAGCCGCGCCCCGAGCCACGGGCGGTGAACAGGCCGAGGCCGAACAGGATCGCGATGTTCATGCCGAACGCGATGTACTCGATGCCGTTCGGGCGCCACCAGCCCCAGCCCGCGCCCGCGAGCAGGAAGACGGTCGGCAGCACGGCCATGACCAGCGGCCACTCGTCGGCGAGGCTGCGCAGGACCTCCCAGCGGCGCTGCGGGGTGCGCTCGGCGATGTAGTGCGCGTAGCCGTGGGCCAGCGCCGAGGCGAACGCGGTGACCAGCAGCCAGAGGGCGTCGTAGCGGCGGCTGGCGGCGGAGGTGTGGCCGTACTGGGTGAGCGCGGCGACCAGCGAGCTGGCGAGGACGGCGCCGTAGACGCCGCCGAAGAGGACGGCCTCCCGCGTGCCGTGCCGCCGGTGCTGCTCGCCGGCGGCCGTCACGGAGTCGGCGACGGAGTCAGCCATGCTCCCCACGATCGCCCGCGCCCCGGTCCGCCGCCAGTCGGCGCGGCCCGACGAAGTGTCCTGCCACCAGGCCCGATGCCGCACACACTGTCCACGCCCGCCCGGCACGGCCGCTGGCTAGGCTCGCCCCCATGACGCACAGCTTCGCGCTCCACATCCCCGACGCCGACCTCGAACCCGAGCCCCTCGACCCGTCGCAGATCGTCTCCGGGACGCCGGAGGTGACCGGCAGGGTGGTCTGGGAGTCGGCGGACGGCCGGCAGCTCCGCGGGATCTGGCAGATCACCCCCGGCGTGGTCACCGACACCGAGGCGGACGAGCTGTTCGTGGTGGTCAGCGGCTCGGCGACGATCGAGGTCGAGGGCGGCCCGGTGCTGGAGGTGGGACCGGGCGACATGGCGGTGCTGCGCGCGGGCGACCGTACGACGTGGACCGTGCACGAGACCCTGCGCAAGGCGTACGCCATCACGCTGTGAGGCGCCGGACGGGTCAGGGACGGGACATGTCCGGGGTCGCGGGGCCCCTCGTGTCGCCCCGCGCCGCCCGGGGCCGACGCTTCCTTGACAGCCTCTTCATGTCCGGACATGGTGGCCGGACGTGGAGGACCGGTCCGTCCGCAGAGGGGCTGTCATGGTGCATGCGCTCGGGGTCGCCGTCGTCGGTTTCGGCTGGATGGGCCGGGTCCACACACGGGCCTACGCCCGGGTCGCGCACCACTATCCGGGGTTGCCGCTGCGGCCCGAGCTGGTGACGGTCGCCGAGGAGGTGCCGGGCCGGGCCGAGGAGGCCGCCGAGCGGTACGGGTTCGCCTCCGCCACCCGTGACTGGCGGGAGGTGGCCGCCGACCCGGCGGTGCGGGCCGTCAGCGTCACCGCGCCCAACTTCCTGCACCGCGAGATCGGCGTGGCGATGGCCGAGGCCGGCAAGCACCTGTGGATCGAGAAGCCGGTGGGCCTGACCGGCGCGGACGCCCGCGCGGTGGCCGACGCGGTCGCCCGCGCCGGGGTGCAGGGCACGGTCGGCTTCAACTACCGCAACGCGCCCGCCGTGGAGGCCGCCCGTGACCTGATCGCCTCCGGCGGGATCGGTACCGTCACCCATGTCCGCGTCCGGCTGTTCAGCGACTACGCGGCGCCTCCCGACGCCGCTCTGACCTGGCGTTACGAGCGGGCGCGGGGCGGCAGCGGGGTGCTCGGCGATCTGGCCTCGCACGGCGCCGACCTGGCCCGCTTCCTGCTCGGGGACATCGCCGCCCTGACCGCGGACACGGCCGTGTTCGTGCCGCGGCGGCCGCGCCCGGCCGGTGCCACCGCCGGTCACCCGCTCGCCGCCGGCGGCGAGCCGGGCCCGGTCGAGAACGAGGACTACGTCCACTGCCTGCTGCGCTTCGTCTCCGGGGCGCGCGGGGTCCTGGAGGCGTGCCGCGTCTCGGTCGGCGAGCAGAACAACTACGGGTTCGAGGTGCACGGCACCCGGGGCGCCGTCTCGTGGGACTTCCGCCGGATGAACGAACTGGCGGTCGCCCGCGGCACCGCCTACCAGGACCAGCCGGTCAGCACGGTGTACGTCGGCCCGGGCGACGGCGAGTTCGCCGCGTTCCAGCCGGGCGCGGCCAACGCGATGGGGTACGACGACCTGAAGGTGGTCGAGGCGTACCGCTTCCTGCGCTCCGTCGCCGAGGGCAGGCCGTACGGCGCCACGCTGGAGGACGCCGTGCGCAGCGCGGCCGCGGTGGACGCCATGGCGGAGTCGGCGGAGAGCGGGGCGTGGGTCGACCTGCCTCCGAACTAGACATGTTGTTGTCCCAAGGGTTCGTACGGACAAGGAGCCGCACCCCATGCGCATCGGAATCCTCGGTCTCGGCCGCATCGGCACCTTCCACGCCGAGACCCTCTCGAAGCTGGACGCCGTCGGCTCGCTCGTCGTCTGCGATCCGGTCCCCGAGGCCGCGAAGGCGGCCGCCGAGCGGTTCGGGGCCGAGGTGGCGGACTCGCCGCGGGCGCTGCTGGCGGCCGGCGTGGACGGGCTGGTCGTCGCGGCCGCCACCGACGCCCACCCGGCGCTCATCCGGGCCGGCGTCGGGGCGGGGGTACCGGTGTTCTGCGAGAAGCCCGTCGCACGCACGATGGCGGAGGGCGTGGCGGTACTCAGGGCCGTGCGGGACGCGGGGGTGCCGGTCCAGATCGGGTTCAACCGCCGTTTCGACGCGGGCTTCGCCGCCGCCCGGGCCGCCGTCCGGTCCGGTGAGCTGGGCCCGCTGCACACGATCCGGTCGACCACCCTGGACCCGGCGCCGCCGCCGGCCGCGTACGTGGCGGCCTCCGGGGGCATCTTCCGGGACTGCTCCGTGCACGACTTCGACATGATCCGCTGGGTGACCGGCCGCGAGGTCGGCGAGGTGTACGCGGTGGGTGGCAACCGGGGCGCGGAGCACATCGCGGCGGCGGGCGACGCGGACACCTCCGGGGCGGTCCTCACCCTGGACGACGGCACGATCGCGATGGTCTCCAACTCCCGGCACAACGCCCGGGGTCACGACGTCCGCATGGAACTGCACGGCTTCGCGGACTCGATCGCGGTCGGCCTGGACGACCGGCTGCCGCTGCGCTCGGTCGAGCCCGGGGTGCGCTTCCCCGCGGGCACCCCGCACGACTTCTTCATGGACCGCTTCGCCGCCGCCTACCGGGCCGAACTCGCCGCTTTCACCGAGGTCGTGGCCGGCACCCGCCCCTCGCCGTGCACCGTCGAGGACGCACTGGAGGCGGGCTGGATCGCGGAGGCGTGCACCCTGTCCCTGCGGGAGCACCGGCCGGTGCCGCTCGCGGAGGTGCGTGCCGTCTGACGGCGGGTCCCCGGACGGGGACCCCGAGGGGCCCGGCCGGAACCGTCAGCCGCAGTACCGGATCAGCCACTCGTCGGGGTTGTAGGTGTCCCGTGCCGGGTCCGGCACGGTCGCCGGCTTCGTCTCCACCGTGTCCTCCGGGCGTATCCGCTCGGGGAGCCGGCTGAAGCGGCCGGGGCCCGGGTCGGCCGTCCCGGCGTCCTCCGCAGGTGTCTGCCGGGGTTGGGTGCCATGCGTCATGTGGTCGTCCTCCCGTCCCTCGCGGGCGTTCCCCTGTCATATGTGAGAACGCCCGCCTGCCCCCGCTGGTTCCCGGCCCGCGCCGGAACGAACCCCTCCGGGCGCCGGTGTCCCCCCGGGTCACCGGTCGGGCGTCACGCCGGCGGTCCCGCCGAGCTCCGCCGCGCCCGGCAGCCTGTCCACGTCGACGCCCCGCACCTGCGCCAGTTCGTGCTTGAGCGCGGCGAGTTCGGCGCCGCCCGCCATGTGGTTCGTCAGCTCCTCCACGGTGATCTCGTCGCGTCCGGCGCTGAGTTCGAGGGTGCCCAGGCGCAGGACGGCGAAGTGGTCGCCCACCATGTAGGCGTGGTGCGGGTTGTGGGTGATGAAGATGACGCCGAGGCCGCGTTCCCGGGCGGCGGCGATGTACTTCAGGACGACGCCGGACTGCCTGACGCCGAGGGCGGCGGTCGGCTCGTCCAGGATCAGCACCCGGGCGCCGAAGTGGACGGCGCGCGCGATGGCCACGCACTGCCGCTGGCCGCCGGAGAGCGTGCCGACGGGCTGTTCCAGGTCGTCCAGGACGATGCCCATGTCGCGCAGTTCCCGGTCGGCGGTCTCCTTCATCCGGGCGATGTCGAGACGGCGTACGGGCCAGGGCCCCCGGGTCAGTTCGGAGCCGAGGAAGAAGTTGCGCCACACCGGCATCAGGGGCACGGTGGCGAGGTCCTGGTAGACGGCCGCGATGCCCCGGTCCAGGGCCTCCCGGGGGCTGTGGAAGCGCACCGGGGTGCCGTCGACGAGGAAGGTGCCCTCGGTGTGCCGGTGCAGCCCCGAGACGATCTTGATGAGGGTGGACTTGCCGGCGCCGTTGTCACCGAGGACGCAGGTCACCCGGCCGGCCAGGACCGTGAGGTCGACGCCGTGCAGGGCGCGGACGGTGCCGTACGACTTGCCCGCGCCGCGCAGTTCGACGACCGGTGTGCCGGGGGAGGTCCCGGTTTCCCGGACGGCTGCGTCCTTGGTTCCGTCGCCGTCTTCATCGCTCATCGGTGTCACCTCCGCGTCGCCGTGCGCTGGACCCACAGGTTGATCAGGACGGCGCCGAGCAGCATCACGCCGAGGAAGGCCTTGAACCAGTCGGGGTTCCAGCCGGCGAAGACGATGCCCTGGTTGACCATGCCGAACATGAACGCGCCGAAGACCGGGCCGACCGCCGAGCCGGAGCCGCCGGTGAGCGAGCAGCCGCCGATGACCGCCGCGGCGATGTAGATCAGCTCCTGGCCCACGCCCTCGCCGGACTGCACGGTGTTGAAGGAGAACAGGTTGTGCATGCCGACGAACCAGGCGGCGAAGCCGACCAGCGCGAACAGGGAGATCTTGGTGAGGTCCACCGGGACGCCGACCGCGCGTGCGCTCTCCTTGTTCCCGCCGACGGCGAAGACCCAGTTGCCGTACTTGGTGCGCAGCAGCACCCAGGTGGCCAGGGCGGCGAAGGCCACCCAGTAGAAGACCGTGATCTTCACCTGGACGCCGGCGATGCCGACGGAGGAGGCGAAGACCCTCCGGGCCTGGTCGAAGCCGTCCATGTCGCTGATGTCGTCGGTGGCGACGTTGCCGGTGACGAGCTTGGTGACGGCGAGGTCGACGCCTTGCAGGATCAGGAAGGTGCCGAGGGTGACGAGGAAGCTGGGCAGTCCGGTCCTGACCACCATCCAGCCGTTGAAGGCGCCGACGGCGAGGGAGAGGACGAGGGCGACGAGCACGCCGGTCCAGACGTTGACGGTCAGCTGGTAGCTGAGCATGCTCGCGGTGAGCGCGGAGCCGATGACGGCGACGCCCGACGACAGGTCGAACTCGCCGCCGATCATCAGCAGGGCCACCGGGAGGGCCATGATGCCGATGGTCGAGGACTGGTAGAGGACGGTGGCCAGGGAGCTGCCCTGGCGCAGCGAGGGCGCGGCGATCAGGAAGAAGACCAGGACGGCCGCGGCGCCGAGGAAGACGCCGACCTCGGGCCGGGCCAGCAGCCGGAGCACCGGGGGGCGCCGGGTGGTGCGGCCGTCGCCCGGGCGGGGGCCGGGCGACGGCGGCCCGCCCACCGCCGGCCCGGACTGCTGGGCCGTGCCCGTCACCGGGTGCCCTTCGCGGCGAACCGGGAGACCTGGTCGACGTTGGATGTGTCGACGAAGGCCGGGCCGGTGAGGACCGGCTGTTCACCGCCGCCGCTGTAGTTGCCGTTGTTCTTGTACAGCCACAGCGAGTCGACCGCCAGGTAGCCCTGGAGGTAGGGCTGCTGGTCCACGGCGAACCGGATGGTGCCCTTCTTGATGGCCCCGGCCATCTGGTTGTTCAGGTCGAAGGTGGCGACCTTGGCCTTGCTGCCCGCGTCGTCCACCGACTGCACCGCGGCCAGCGCGAAGGGGGCACCGAGGGTGACCACGTAGTCGAGGGCGCTGTTCTGCTTGAGCTTGGCCGTGATCGTCGACTTCACGGAGGGCATGTCGGTGCCGTTGACGTAGAGCGTCTCGGTCGTGCCGGAGAAGGTCTTCTTCAGGCCGTCGCAGCGCTGGGTGAGGCCGACGTTGCCCTGTTCCTGGATCACGCAGACGGCCTTCTTGGCGCCGACCGCGTCGAGCTTCCTGCCGAACGCCTCGCCCGCCACCGTCTCGTCCTGCCCGAAGAACTCGAGGAGGCCGAGCTTCTTCCAGTCGCTGAGGCCCGAGTTGAGGCCGACGACGGGTATCTTCGCCGCGCCGGCCCTGGCGACGACGTCCTTCAGGGCGCCCGGCTTGGCGAGGGTGACCGCGATGCCGTCGACCTTCTGGTCGATGGCGTTCTGCACGTAGTTGGCCTGGGTACCGGCGTTCGGGTCGGCGGAGTACACCAGCTTGATGTTGTCCTTGGCGGCGGCGGCCTCGGCGCCCTTGCGGACGATGTCCCAGAAGGTGTCGCCCGGGGCCTGGTGGGTGACCAGCGCGACTCTCATACGGGGGGTGTCGGCCCTGCCCGCCGAGGCGCCCGACCCTCCCTCGGCGGCCTTCTTCCCGCCGGAGCCGCTGGAACAGCCGGCGAGGACGAGGGCTGCCGCGGCGGCCACGGCCACGAGCGGGGCCAGTGCGCGGGAGCGGGGGTGACGAGTGCGGTCCATCGTTCCTGCACCTCACTGTGTGACGGGGAAGGGACGTTGTTGCGTCGGCACGCGATCCAAGTCCTTGCGCGGCCCGCTGTCAATGCTTTGTCAAGACATATTTTCGCCAGCAGGTCAGAATGTCAGCACAATCCAACTGCCGTTGCCACGACTCGTGTTGATCGGTCCGCCCCAGTACACCGCACCCGGCTCCACAACCGGAACACCCCGGTCAGCCTGCGGCGATGAGCGGACGGCGATGACGATTACGTTTCGGGCAAGAGACACCCCAGCGCGCCCAGACCTATTGACTCGTGAGCGGATGTGGGGCTGTTATTACGCCACGTTGTTCGGTCGAGTTGATTTCTGATCGGTTTCGAAGACCTTCGGTGATCGACTCATCCCCTTGGCCGAACCCTGTTTCTCAGGAGCCGCCATGCGCCTCTCCCCTGCCGCACTTCCCGCCACGGGCCCCAGCCGTCGTTCGCTGCTGCGCGGAGCGGGCGGTGCCGCCCTTCTCGCCGGCGCCGGGATACCCCTGCTGTCCGCCTGCGGCGGCAGCGGCTCGTCCGCCGACCCGAAGACCGTCACCGTCGGCTCCAACGCCTCGGACGCGGTGCCGAAGAAGGCCTTCGAAAGCGTCTACGCGGACTTCAAGAAGCAGTCCGGCATCACCGTCGACGTGAACACCAAGGACCACAACACCTTCCAGGAGCAGATCAACTCGTATCTGCAGGGCACGCCGGACGACGTGTTCAACTGGTTCGCGGGCTACCGCATGCAGTTCTTCGCGGCGAAGAAGCTGGCCACACCCATCGACGACGTGTGGGCCAAGATCGGCGGCAACTTCCCCGAGGCCATGAAGAAGCTCAGCAAGGGCGAGGACGGCAAGTACTACTTCATCCCGCTGACCACCTACCCCTGGGCGGTCTTCTACCGCAGAAGCGTCTTCCGGCAGCACGGCTACCAGGTCCCGGCCACCTGGGACGAACTGGTCGCGCTGTGCAAGCGGATGAAGAAGGACGGCCTGGTGCCGATCGCCTTCGGCGACAAGGACGCCTGGCCCGCGATGGGCACCTTCGACCAGATCAACTTCCGCCTGAACGGCTACGACTTCCACGTCGAGCTGATGGCGGGCAAGGCCGCCTGGACCGACGCCAAGGTGAAGGCCGTCTTCGACCACTGGTCCGAGCTGCTCCCCTACCACCAGGACGGCTTCATGGGCCGCACCTGGCAGGACGCCGCGCAGACGCTGGTCGCGAAGAAGGCCGGCATGTACCTCCTGGGCTCCTTCGTCGCCCAGCAGTTCACCGACAAGGCCGACCTGGACGACCTGGACTTCTTCCCCTTCCCGGAGATGAACTCCGCGTACGGCCAGGACACCGTCGAGGCCCCGACCGACGGCTTCATGGTGAGCAAGGCCCCGAAGAACCACGCGGGTGTCGTCAAGCTCCTGGAGTACCTGGGCAGTCCGGCGGCCGAGGAGCTCTACCTCAAGACCGACCCGAGCGTGGTGGCCGCCTCCAGCAAGGCCGACACCTCCGCCTACTCGCCGCTCCAGAAGAAGGCGTTCGACATGATCAGCGGGGCCAAGAGCCTCACCCAGTTCATGGACCGCGACTCCCGGCCCGACTTCACCTCCACGGTGATGCAGCCCGGACTCCAGAAGTTCCTGCAGAACCCGAAGGGCGTGGACAGCCTGCTGTCGTCCATCGAACGCCAGAAGAAGCAGATCTTCGCGTCCTCGTGAGCGCCCCCATGACCACCGACACGCCGACGACGCGGACGGAGGCGGCCGCCGTGCCGCCTCCGGGCGCCGCCTCCGCATCCCAGCGGGCCGGCCAGGGCCACCGGCGCCTGCTGACCCGCCGCGACCGGTTCACGCTCGCCCTGATGGCGGGCGTGCCCACGGTCCTGCACGTGGCCCTCGTCTGGGTCACCGCCATCGCCTCGATCTTCCTCGCCTTCACCACCTGGGACGGCATCGGCTTCGACTCCATCAAGTGGGTGGGCCTGGACAACTTCCGGCAGCTCTTCGCCGACAACCCGCAGTTCTGGCCCGCCGTCCAGCACAACATCATCTGGTTCGTCGTCCTCATCCTGGTCCCGACGCCGTTCGGCCTCTTCCTCGCCGTACAGCTCGACAAGCGGATCCGCTTCAGCCGGGTCTACCAGACGGCGTTCTTCCTGCCGGTCGTCATCTCGATGGCCTGCATCGGCTTCGTCTGGCAGCTCGTCTACAACCCGGACACCGGCCTCATCAACAGCGTCATCGGCGCCAACAAGCCCGGCCACTACATCGACTGGATCGGCGACCCCAAGCTCAACCTGTGGGCGGTCCTGATCGCCGCGTCCTGGCGGCACACCGGCTACATGATGATCCTGTACCTGGCCGGCCTCAAGAGCGTCGACCCCTCGCTGCGGGAGGCCTCGGCGCTGGACGGCGCCAACGAGTGGCAGACGTTCAGGAGCGTCATCTTCCCGACCCTGCGCCCGACCAACACGGTCGTCCTCGTGGTCACCATCATCGAGGCGCTGCGCGCCTTCGACCTGGTCTTCGTCTTCAACAAGGGCGCGCAGGGCACCGAGTTGCTGTCGATCCTGGTGACCAACAACATCATCGGCGAGTCCAGCCGGATCGGTTACGGGTCGGCCATCGCCGTCGTCCTCCTGGTCATCTCCCTCGCGGTGATCATCCCGTACCTGATCGCCACCTTCCGGAAGGAGCGGCGCGCATGAGCGGCACCACTCTCCCGCTGAAGCGGCGCGCCCCCCTCCGCCCCGCCCGGGTCCTGCTGCACGTCTTCCTCGCGGGAACGGCCCTGGCGTGGCTCGCGCCGCTGATGTGGGCCGTCTTCTCGGCGCTGCGGCCGTACGGCGAGACCAGCGCCAAGGGGTACGTGTCCTGGCCGGACACGCTCAACCTGGACAACTTCACCCACGCCTTCCAGCAGTCGGACATGGTCCACTACTTCGGCAACACGCTGGTCATCGCCGTACCGGCCGTGCTGGTGACGCTGTTCCTGTCCTCGTGCGTCGCCTTCTACGTCGCCCGCTTCGACTTCCGGCTGAACCTGGCGCTGCTGCTGGTCTTCACGGCGGGCAACCTGCTGCCGCAGCAGGTCATCATCACCCCGCTGTACCGGCTGTACCTGCTGACCGACCTGCCCGGCGTCACGGCGAGCGGCAAGCTGTACGACTCCGCGCTCGGGCTCGTGCTGATCCACGTGGCCTTCCAGTCCGGGTTCTGCGCGTTCGTGCTGAGCAATTACATGCGCTCGCTGCCGCACGAGCTGACCGAGGCGGCACTGGTCGACGGCGCCTCGGTGTGGCGGCTGTACTGGCAGATCACGCTGCCGCTGTGCAAGCCGGCGATGGCGGCCCTGGCCACCCTGCTGTCGATCTGGATCTACAACGACTTCTTCTGGGCCCTGGTGCTGATCTCGACCGGCGAGAACATGCCGATCACGTCGGCCCTGAACAACCTGTCCGGCCAGTACTTCACCGACCCCAACCTGGTCGCCGCGGGCGCCCTGCTCACCGCGATCCCCACGCTGGTCGTGTACTTCGTGCTCCAGCGCCAGTTCGTCAGCGGCCTCACCCTCGGCTCCGCCAAGGGCTGAGGCGCGGGCCGCGGGCGGGGCCCGCCCGTCCGCCGGGGCCTCGCGGCGGCACCGTAACTTCTTCCGCCGCGGGGCCCCGATGTGGCGTTTTCTTCACTTCCGGACTCCTCTCACCACAGAACAAACGGTGATTTGGCGACGGCTCGGGGCATATCCGACCATGGGCACGCCCCGGCGATCCCGGGAACAGCAGTTCGATGAGAGGCCCACCCCGCCATGCACGTCACCGGGACCGCCCCGCGGCCGGCTCCGGCCGCCCCGCCCGCCCCCGAGGCTCCTGCCTCCGACCGCCACGGCGACACCGGCAGGCATGCCCGCCGCTTCGGGCTGCCGGTCGCCACCGCCCTGGTCATGGGCAACATCATCGGCGGCGGCATCTTCCTGCTCCCGGCGTCCGTCGCCCCCTACGGCACGGTCAGCCTGGTCGCCTTCGGCGTCCTGACCGTCGGCGCCATCGCGCTCGCCCTGGTCTTCGGCCGGCTCGCCGAACGCGACCCGCGCACCGGCGGCCCCTACGTCTACGCCCGCGAGGCCTTCGGCGACTTCGCCGGCTTCCTCGCCGCCTGGTCGTACTGGATCACCACCTGGGTGTCGAACGCCGCGCTCGCCGTCGCCGCCGTCGGCTACCTCGACGTGCTGATCCCGGTGAACGGCCACCGCTGGACCGCGTGCCTGGCCGCGCTGGCCCTGCAGTGGCTGCCCGCCCTGGCCAACTTCGCCGGCACCCGCTACGTCGGAGCCGTCCAGCTCGTCTCCACCGTCCTGAAGTTCGTGCCGCTGCTGCTGGTCGCGGTCGGCGGGCTGTTCTTCCTCGACCCGGCGAAGCTCGGCGCGTTCAACGCCACCGGCCACAGCCCGGTCGGCGCGGTGTCCGCCTGCGCCGCCCTGCTGCTCTTCTCCTACCTCGGCGTGGAGTCCGCCGCCGTCAGCGCCGGCGAGGTGAGGAACGCCCGCCGCAACGTGGGCCGCGCCACCGTCATCGGCACCGCGGGCGCCGCGCTGGTGTACCTGCTGGGCACGCTGTCCGTCTTCGGCACGGTCCCGCACGACCGTCTGGTGCGGTCCACCGCGCCCTTCTCGGACGCCGTCGACGCCATGTTCGGCGGCGGCTGGGGCGGCTGGGCCGTCGCGCTCGCCGCACTGGTGTCGATGACCGGCTGCCTCAACGGCTGGACACTGCTCAGCGCCCAGACCCCGTACGCCGCCGCGCGGGACGGCCTGTTCCCGGCCGCCTTCGCCCGCAGGCGGCGTGGCGTGCCGACCGTCGGCGTCGGCGTCACCGTCGTCCTCGCCTCGCTGCTCACCGTCTACAACTACGTGTCCGGCTCGGCGAAGGTCTTCGAGGTGCTCGTCCTCATCACCACGTTCACCGCGACCGTGCCGTACCTGCTGGCCACCGCCGCGCAGGTGTTCCACCTCGCCGCCGGGCGGCGCGAGGCGGTCGACCGGGCGCGGCTCGCCCGGGACGCCGTGGTCACGGCGGTCGCGGCCGCCTTCTCGATCTGGCTCGTCGCGGGCGCGGGCTACACGGCGGTGTACCAGGGCGTGCTGTTCCTGTTCGCGGGCATCATCGTCTACGCGGTGCTGGCGGGCCGGCGCCGCGGCGGGGTCTGACCGGCGCGACGGGGTGAGGGTCGAAGACGGACGGGCCAGGAACGGCCGAGGGGCCGCTCCGGATCTCTCCGGAGCGGCCCCTCAACCACGACTCTCTCGAGTCGGGACGACAGGATTTGAACCTGCGACCCCTTGACCCCCAGTCAAGTGCGCTACCAAGCTGCGCCACGTCCCGATGCGCTCACTCGCGGTGACCCGCGTGATCGCGCGAACAGCACTTTACCCCACGCGCGGGGGTGCGCCGAAGAGGGTTCGGGGCGGGGCGGGGACAATCGGTCGTATGGGCGAGACGGGTGAGACGCGCGGCGCGGGCGGGACGACGGGCGGCCGGGACCGGGACACCGAGGGGCGGGCGCGCAACGCCCGGCCGCGGGACGGGCTGGGGCGGCCGCTGCCGTACGGGACGCACGGGGTCGAGCGGCAGCCGGAGGGCATCGTGCGGACCCCGCGGGAGACGGTCGTGGAGGCACAGGCGCTGCTGGAGGCGGGCAAGCCCTTCCACGCCCACGAGGTGTTCGAGGACGCCTGGAAGTCGGGGCCCGGCGAGGAGCGCGCGCTGTGGCGGGGGCTGGCCCAGCTCGCGGTGGGGCTCACGCACGCGGCCCGCGGCAACGCCACCGGCGGGGCGCGGCTGCTGCGGCGCGGCGCGGGGGCGGTCGAGGAGTGGTCGGCCGCCACCGGCGAGGACCGGCCCTACGGGATCGGCGTCGCGGGGCTCGCCGTGTGGGCGCGGGAGCTGGCCGGGCGGGTGGAGTCGGGCGCGGGGCCCGTCGACGCGACGGCGGAGGCGCCTCGGCTCGGCTTCTGAGCGGGCGGCGCGGGGCGGACGGAGGTGGCGCACCCGCGGACGGAGGCGCCGGAGCCACGCCGGGAGGCATACGGCAGACTCGGGGCGTGCGAAAGATTCATGTCATCGGTATCGGTGCGGGCGACCCCGACCAGCTGACCCTGCAGGCGGTCAAGGCGCTGCGGAGCACGGACGTGTTCTTCCTGCTCGACAAGGGCGAGGTGAAGAGTGATCTGACCCGGCTCCGCCGGGACATGCTGGACGCACACCTGCCCGGGGGCGGTTACCGTGTGGCCGAGGTCCGTGACCCCGAGCGGGACCGCGCGGCGGGCGGTGCCTCGTACTCGCCGGCCGTGGAGGACTGGCGCAGCGCACGCGCGGAGATCTACGAGCGGCTGATCGCCGGGGAACTGGACGAGGACGGCACCGGGGCCTTCCTGGTGTGGGGCGACCCGTCGCTGTACGACAGCACGCTGGGGATCCTGGAGGAGGTGCTGGGGCGCGGCGCGGTGGAGTTCGAGTACGACGTGGTGCCCGGCATCAGCAGCGTCTCCTCGCTGGTCGCCCGGCACCGCACGGGGCTGAACCGGGTGGCGCGGCCGGTGCAGATCACCACGGGGCGGCGGCTGGCGGAGGGCTTCCCGGAGGGCGTGGACGACGTCGTCGTGATGCTGGACGCGCACCAGGCCTTCCGGAAGTACGCGGGGGACGACATCGACATCTACTGGGGGGCGTACCTCGGCACGCCGGACGAGATCCTCGTCTCCGGGCCGCTCGCCGAGGCCGGTCCGCGCATCGAGCGGCTGCGGGCGGAGGCGCGCGAGCGCAAGGGCTGGATCATGGACACGTACCTGCTGCGCAGGCACCCGGGTCCGGGCGAGGGCTGACCGGCACGGCGGCGGGCCCCGGGGGGCTCAGCCGTCGAACCCCAGCCGGCCGAGCACGCCCGCCACGTCCGGCACCGCGCTCACCCCGTCCGGCAGCGGGGGCCGGCGCACGACGATCACGGGCAGCCCGAGAGCGCGCGCGGCGGTCAGCTTCGCGGCCGTCGCCTCGCCTCCGCTGTCCTTGGTCACCAGGACGTCGACGCGGTGGGCGCACAGCAGTTCGCTCTCCTCGGCGACGGTGAACGGGCCGCGCGCCAGGACCACTTCGGTGTGCGGGGGCAGGGGCGGCGCGGGCGGTTCGACGGACCGCGTGACGAAGTGCTGCTCCGTCAGGTGGGCGAAGGCGGCGAGGCCGAGGCGGCCGGTGGTCAGGAGGACCCGGCTGCCCGGGCGGAGGCGGGAGACCGCCTCGGCGGCCGCGGCCGTGGAGGCGACCTCGTGCCACCGGTCGCCGGGGCCGGGACGCCAGCCGGGGCGGCGCAGGACGACCGCGGGGACGCCGGTGGCCGCGGCGGCGCGGACCGCGTTCGCGGTGATCGTCTCGGCGAACGGATGGGTGGCGTCGACGAGGGCGTCCACGTGGTGCGCGCGCAGCCAGTCGGCGAGGCCGTCCGCGCCGCCGAAACCGCCGGTCCTCAGCTCGCCGGCCAGGGCCGCCGGGCGGCTGACCCGGCCCGCGAGCGAGGTGGTGACCCGGACGCCCGGGCGGGCGGCGAGTCCGGCGGCGAGGCGGCGGGCCTCGGCGGTGCCGCCGAGGATCAGCACGTGCGGGGACATGGGCTGAGCGTACGAGGTCGTACGGGCCGGTCCGCCGCCCGGGTGGCCCGCAGGGTGGCTGCCGGCTAGCGGAGCAGCAGCTGTACGCCGCCCACGACGGTCGCGGCGATCACCAGCCGCTCGAACAGCCGCTGGTCGATCCGGTGCACGGCCCAGCCGCCGAGCAGCGCTCCGGGCACGACGAACACCAGGAGCGCCGCGTCCAGGAGCAGGGAGCGGCCGTCGATCAGGCCGAGTCCGGCGCTGAAGGGCACCTTGGACACGTTGACGATGAGGAAGAAGAAGGCCGACGTGCCGAGGAAGCCGAGTTTGCGGAAGCCCGCGGAGAGCAGGTACAGCGACATCACCGGGCCGCCCGCGTTGGCGACCATCGTGGTGAACCCGCCGAGGACGCCGTAGGAGCGTGCCTTGATCCGGCCGGTCCTGGTGGTCACCGCGGCCGGCTCGTCCGGCTCCTGCGGACCGTCCGGCGAAGCGGCCCGGCGCCGCCGCCACATCGTGATTCCGGCCATGAGCAGCAGGATCGCGCCGATCGAGGTGCGCACCACGCCGTCGTCGGCCCACAGCAGGAACAGCGTGCCGAGGACCACGCCGGCCGCCACCGCCGGGAACAGCCGCCACAGGGTGGGCCAGTGGGCGTGCCGCCGGTAGGTGAGGACGGCCAGGACGTCGCCCGCGATCAGGACGGGCAGCAGCACGCCGGTGGAGGCGCGGGCGGGCAGGACCGCCGCGAAGATCGCCAGGCTGACCGTGTTGGCCCCGCTGACGGCCGTCTTGGAGAAGCCGACGAGCAGCGCCGCGAAGGCCAGGGCGGCGAACTCCCGGCCGGATATGTGCCAGAGCGTCATCGTGTTCATGCTCAGGCCGATGCTATGCGCACGCCTCCGGGCCGCCACGGACCCGCCCGCCTCGCGGGACGGGCTCAGTCGCCGGCGTACCGGGCCCGCAGTTCCCGCTTGAGCACCTTCATGCTCGGGCCGAGCGGCATCGCGTCGGTGAACTCCACGCGGCGCGGGTACTTGTGGCGGCCCAGGTGCTCCCTGGACCACTCGGTGAGGGCGGCGGCGTCGGGGGCGGTGCCCTCGGCGGGGACGACGACGGCGCAGACCTCCTCGCCGTGCAGCTCGTCGGGCAGGCCGATGACGGCGACCTGGGCGATCTGCGGGTGCCGGGCCAGGACCTCCTCGACCTCGCGCGGGTAGACGTTGTAGCCGCCGCGGATGATCACGTCCTTCTTGCGGTCGACGATCCGCAGGAAGCCCTCCTCGTCCTTGGTGCCCAGGTCACCGGTGCGGAACCAGCCGTCGACCAGGGCCTCGGCGGTGGCCTCGGGGCGGCCGAGGTAGCCGGAGAAGACGTTGTGGCCGCGGACGACGACCTCGCCCAGCTCGCCGGGCGGCAGCAGTTCGACGCGGTCCTCGGTCTCGGCGCGGGCGATCTCCACGTCGACGCCCCACAGGGGGTGGCCGATGGTGCCGGCCCGGGTGCCGAAGACGGGCTGGTTGACGGTGGCCGTCGGGGAGGTCTCCGACAGCCCGTACCCCTCGTAGACGGTCGCGCCGAAGGCGCCCTCGAACCGCTCCAGCACGGCCACCGGCAGCGAGGCCCCGCCGGAGACGCACACACGCAGCTCGGGCAGGGCGTCGGCGGCCCCGGCGGCGGCCGCGAGGGCCACGAACATGGTCGGCACGCCGTGGAAGGTGTTGACGCCCTCCTTCACCATCAGCTCGATGGCGCGGGCCGCGTCGAAGCGGGGCAGCAGGACGAGGGTGGCGCCCGCCCGCCAGGTGGAGTTGAGCGAGACGGTCTGGCCGAAGGCGTGGAAGAGCGGGAGCGCGCCGAGCGCGATGTCGTCGGCGCGGATGTCGTTGGCGTCGAAGGCGTTGACGGTGGCGTTCATGACCAGGTTGAAGTGGCTGAGCACGGCGCCCTTGGGGACGCCGGTGGTGCCGCTGGTGTAGAAGACGACCGCCGGGTCGTCGGCGGCGCGGGTGACGTAGGTGGGCAGCGGGCGGGCGTCGGCCGCGAGCCGGTCCAGTTCGTCGCCCAGTTCGACCACGCGGACCCCGAGGGCCTGTGCGGCGGCCCGGCCCGTGGCCGCCTGCCGCGGGTGCACGAGGAGCAGGGTGGCGCCGCTGTCCTTCAGGACGTGCTCGACCTCGGGGGGCGTCAGGAGCAGGTGGACGGGGACGACGACCGCGCCCGCCGCCGCGATCGCGTAGTAGGCGACGGGGAATTCCGCGGTGTTGGGCGCCATCAGGGCGACCCGGTCGCCGGGCCGCACGCCGAGGCCGGTGAGGGCGCCGGCCCGGGACAGGGAGCGCTGCCAGACCTGCTCGAAGGAGAGCCGCAGATCGCCTTCGACGAGGGCCGTCTTGTGGGGGCGGCGCCGGGCGTTCTCGGCGAGGACGGCGGCGACGGACAGGGAGGCCATGGGGCGGTGCTCCGTTTCTTGCTGCGACTCGTGTACCGATCCCCGTTGCCGGGGCCCCCGTGCTGGTGCGGCCGGCGCCTGCCGCTGAAGTGGCGGTCCTAGGGCCTGGTGCGAAAGTGGCGTCGTCGCCCGCAGGGCGGCCGGGCGGCGTCCGGTGCGTGCTCTCGGCGTGCCGCCCGGAAGTCCTCGTACTGGGCGTACTCGGGCTTTCGGGCGGTGCGGCGAGAGTGCGTGCCGGGCGTCGTACGGCAGCCGCCACTTTCGCACCAGGCCCTAGTGCCGCTCGACCAGCACCGCGCTGCCCTGGCCCACGCCGACGCACATGGTCGCGAGGCCGCGGTCGGCGCCGGTGCGGCGCATCCGGTGCAGCAGGGTCGTCAGGATGCGCGCGCCGGAGCAGCCGAGGGGATGGCCGAGGGCGATGGCGCCGCCGCTGAGGTTGACCAGGTCCGGGTCGATGCCGAGCTGGTCGACGCAGGCGAGTGCCTGGGCGGCGAACGCCTCGTTGAACTCGGCCTCCCCGAGGTCGGAGACGTCCCAGCCGGCCCGGGCGAGCGCCTTGCGGGTGGCGGGGACCGGGCCGATGCCCATGACGTCCGGGTGGACGCCGGCCGAGGCGCCGGCGACGTAACGGCCGAGGGACTCCAGGCCCAGCTCGTTCAGGGCCTCCTCGCTGACCAGCAGGAGGCCGGCCGCGCCGTCGTTCATGGGTGAGGCGTTGCCCGCGGTGACCGTGCCGCCCGCGCGGAACACCGGCTTGAGGCGGGACAGCTTCTCCAGGGAGGTGTCCTCGCGGACGCACTCGTCCTGGTCGACCGTGACGCCGTCGGGGCGCTCGACGGGCAGCAGTTCGTCGTCGAAGTGGCCGTTCTTGCGTGCGGCGGCGGCCCGTTGGTGGCTGCGCAGGGCGAACTCGTCCTGCCGGTCGCGGGAGATGCCGTACCGCCCGGCGACCTCCTCGGCCGTCTCGCCCATGGAGAGCAGGCCGTGCAGGTCCTTCATGGCGGGGTTGACCAGGCGCCAGCCGAGCCGGGTGTCGACGGTCTCGATGCGGTGCGGCAGGGCCTCGTCGGGGCGGGGCAGTACGAAGGGGGCGCGGCTCATGGACTCCGAGCCGCCCGCGATCACGACGTCGGCCTCACCGGCGGCGATCGCGCGGGCGGCGGTGGTGACCGCCTCGAGTCCGGAGGCGCACAGCCGGTTGACGGTGGCGCCGGGCACCGACTCGGGCAGGCCGGCCAGCAGCGCGGCCATGCGGGCGACGTTGCGGTTGTCCTCGCCCGCCTGGTTGGCGGCGCCCCAGTAGACGTCGTCGACGCGGGCCGGGTCGAGCGCGGGCACGTCGGCGACCAGGTGGCGGATCACGGTCGCCGCGAGGTCGTCGGGCCGCACGCCGGACAGGGCGCCGCGAAGCTTGCCGATGGGGGTGCGGCGGGCGGCCGCGAAGTGGACGGGACGCACGGCATGGACTCCTGACCGACGACGCTGTGGATCAGCACGAAACCTACGCTGGGGTGACAGCGCCACTTAATTAGCACTGCTAGTTTTAAACTATAGACCGCCGACCGGCTCCCTGGGAAGATCCCCCGGGTACCTTCGCCGCCACCGCTGGAGGAGAGATGACCGAGGTCCGCGAGCACGTCCTCGACCGGATCGCCGTACGGGAGTGGCCGCACCCGGCGCCGCGCCTGCTGGTCGTCGTCGTGCACGGGTACGGGGAGCACGCGGGCCGGTACGACGAACTGGCGGGCGTGCTGACCGGGTACGGCGCGGCCGTCTACGGCCCCGACCACGTCGGGCACGGCCGGTCGGCCGGCGAGCGGGTGGTGATCGAGGACTTCGAGGACGTGGTCGGGGACGTGCACCGGGTGGCCGACCTGGCCCGCGCCGCACACCCCGGTCTGCCGCTCGTCATGGTCGGGCACTCCATGGGCGGCCTGATCGCCGCCCGCTACGCCCAGCGGTACGGCGCCGAGCTGAGCGCGCTGATCCTGTCCGGGCCGGTGATCGGCGTCTGGGAGCTGCCCGGACGGCTGCTCGCCCTGGACGAGATCCCGGACACCCCGGTCAGCCCGGCCGCGCTCTCCCGCGACCCCGCCGTGGGCGCCGCCTACGCCGCCGACCCGCTGGTCTGGCACGGTCCGATGAAGCGCCCGACGCTCCAGGCGTTCGTGCGGACCCTGGAGACGGTCGCCGGGGGCGGCGGCATCGGCGCGCTGCCGCTGCTGTGGCTGCACGGGGAGGACGACCGGCTGGTGCCGCTGCCGGGGAGCCGGATCGGGGTGGAGCGCCTCGCCGGCGGCCGGGCGACGGAACGGATCTTCGCCGGGGCGCGGCACGAGGTGTTCCACGAGACGGACCGGGCGGCCGTGCACGCCGAGGTGATCGCCTTCCTGGACCGGGTACTGCCCGGCTGATCAGCGACGTTTGCTCCGGAACGCACCGGGCACCCGCGTCACCGGACGCAAGTCGGATGACGGAAGGGAACGTACGCACCATGACCGTGGTGAGGAGCACGCTGTCCGAGGAGGCGCTCGGCGTCACCGGTACCGCCCTGCAGGAGACCCTGGTGGACCTGCTCGGGCTGTCGCTCGTCGGGAAGCAGGCGCACTGGAACATCGTGGGCCCGCGCTTCCGGTCCATCCACCTCCAGCTGGACGAGGTCGTCGAGACGGCCCGGGCCCACTCCGACACGGTCGCCGAGCGCGCCGCCGCGCTGGGCGTCCCGCCGGACGGCCGGCCCGAGACCGTCGCCGCCACCTTCGCCCTGCCCGGCGCGAAGAGCGGCTGGCTGCGCGACACCGAGGTGGTGGAGCTGACCGTGTCGGCCCTCGAGGTGGCGATCGGCCGGCTGCGCGAGCGGATCAAGGTCACCGAGGAGGCCGATCCGGTCACCCAGGACCTGCTGATCTCCATCACCGCCGACCTGGAGAAGCAGCGCTGGATGTTCGAGGCGGAGAACCGGTCCGGCGACGCCGGCTGACGCCGTCCGCAGCACGCGAACGTAAACCCACCCCCGCACGGAAGGCAGACCCGTGGCCGACGCACTCGAACTCGAAGCGCTGTGGGAGGACTTCCACCGCGTGGTGAACATGACCTCGCAGGAGCTGGCGGCCTGGCTCCGGGTCCGGGACGCGGACGAGGAGAGCGAGCCGCTGCCCGAGCGGGCCGGCTCGCCCACCGGGCAGCACGTCCTCGCCATCCTCCAGAAGCGCCGTACCGATCTGACCGACGACGACGTCCGCGTGATGTACAAGGTCGTGGACACGGTCGGTGACCTGGTGGACGTGGAGGACGAGCCGCTGCCGGAGAAGACCGAGGAGGACACCCGGCTCCGGCACCGCCTGATGACCCTGGGTCACGACCCGCTCAAGCCGTAGCCCGCACACCGCGGCCCGCACGGGGACGGGCGCCCGGCCCGTCCCCGCCGGCACCCACCCGCCCCAGCCAGGCGCCGTATCGGGGCCGATCCGGCCCGGACCTGGCCGAAGAGTGCCTCCGGCGCACCCCCATGATCGTGTCAGACTGCTCGCACGCCCCCCCCGGCACCCCCGGGGACGGCCGAGCGGAGGAGCGACACGTGACGGGGACCGGACCGGCCGCCCAGGAGATCGACACCACCCGCCCGCATCCCGCGCGGGTGTACGACTGGTTCCTCGGCGGCAAGGACAACTACCCCGTCGACGAGGAACTCGGCCGCCGCATCGCGGCGATCGACGGGGGCGCGCCGCGCGCCGCCCTGGCCAACCGGGCGTTCATGCGCCGGGCCACCCGGGTGCTGGCCGCACAGGGCGTCCGCCAGTTCCTGGACATCGGCACCGGCATCCCCACCGAGCCCAACCTGCACCAGATCGCCCAGTCGGTGACGCCCGGCGCCCGCGTCGTCTACGTCGACAACGACCCGATCGTGCTGGCCCACGCGTCCGCGCTGCTGCGCGGCACGCCCGAGGGCGTGACCGAGTACGTCCAGGCCGACGCCCGCGACCCGCGCGCCATCCTGGACCGGGCCGCCGCGGTGCTGGACCTCGACCGCCCGGTCGCGCTCTCCCTCATCGCCCTGCTGCACTTCGTCGCCGACGAGGACGGCGCCCACGACCTGGTGGCGACCCTGGTCGACGCGCTGGCCCCGGGGAGCTGCCTGGTGCTGTCGACGATGACGGCCGACTTCGAACCGGACAACGTCCGCCGGGGCATCGCCGCCTACGCGGCGGGCGGGGTCACCCTGGTGGCCCGCTCGCACACCGAGGTGGGCGCCTTCTTCGAGGGCCTGGACCTGCTGGAGCCGGGCATCGTGTCGGTGGCGCACTGGCGGCCCGAGGAGGACCGGGCCCCCGCGGGACCGATCTCGCTGTACGGCGCGGTGGGCGTGAAGCCCGCCCGGTGACCCGGGGCGGTACGACCGGCGGTACGGCCTACAGCGGTATCCCGACGACCCGCGAGATCGTGCGCAGCACGCCGTTGTCGTTGTTGGACGGGGCCAGGTGGCGGGCGCGGCGGACGACCTCCGGGTGGGCGTTGGACATGGCGAAGGACCAGTCGGCGGCGTCCAGCATCTCCAGGTCGTTGAGGTAGTCCCCGAACACCATCGTCTGCGCGGGCGTGATGCCCAGCTCGCGCTGGAGACCGCGCAGCGCGGCACCCTTGTTGGCGGTGCCGTTCATGACGTCGACCCAGTGCTCGCCGGAGACGACGACCTGGTGGGTGGCGGCGAACGCCCCCAGGGCGGGGGCGGTGGTCCGCTCCACGGGCCCGAAGTCGAACAGCGCCACCTTGATCACCTCGTCCTCGACGGCGGTGACGTCCTCGACGACCCGGTGCTCCACGTAGTACTTGCGCACCTCGGCCAGGAACGCCTCGTCGGCCCGCTCGACGTACGCCGACCGCTTGCCGCAGACCACGGCGCCCACGTCGACCCCGTCCGCGGCGAGCCGCCGTACCGTCCGGGCGACGTCGGCGGCGACGGACCGCTGAAGCGGGTCGGAGCTGAGCTCCACGCCGTCGCGGACCACGTAGGTGCCGTTCTCCGCGATGAACACCATGCCCTCGGCGACGTCGGCGAACTGCCGGGCCAGGGTGGCGTACTGGCGGCCGCTCGCCGGGCTGAACAGCACGCCGCGCCGGCGCAGCTCGGCGAGCACGGGCCACAGCCCGTCCGGCATCCGCTTGGCGTCGTCCAGCAGGGTGCCGTCCATGTCGGTGACGACGAGCCGGATGTCCGCGGGGGCGGCGGGCGGGGCGGGGGTCTCGAGGAGGGACGCGGGGGTGGCGGGCATGTCCTGCTTCCGGTGGTTGAACGGGGTACGAAGTCCAGTGTTTCAAACGCTCCGGGACGCCCCGGAGGGTGGCGGGGAGACCGCACCGCGCGTTTCCCGGGACAGCGCGATCAAGGGGGCGGCACAATGACGGCGGACGAGCGCGCGAGAAGGGCGGACACGTGACCGAGCAACCCTCGCCGACGGCCGGACCGGCGCGGCTGAACACGACCGTGGCGCACAACGCGCGGGTCTGGAACTACTGGATCGGCGGCAAGGACCACTACGAGGTCGACCAGCGGGTCGGCGAGCAGGTCTCGGGGATGTTCCCGGTGATCCGGGCGGTGGCCCGCGCGGACCGCGACTTCCTCGGGCGGGCGGTGCGCTTCCTGGCCGCCGAGCGCGGGCTGCGCCAGTTCCTCGACGTCGGCACCGGGCTGCCCACCGTCGACAACACCCACGAGATCGCCCAGCGCATCGCGCCCGAGTCGCGGATCGTGTACGTCGACAACGACCCGATCGTGCTCGTGCACGCCCGCTCCCTGCTCACCAGCTCCCCCGAGGGCGTCACCGACTACGTCGACGCCGACGTGCGCGACCCCGACGCCATCGTCCGGCGCGCCGCCGACACCCTGGACCTGGACCGGCCGGTCGCCGTGATGATGCTGGGCATCCTCAACTTCGTGCTGGACGGCGCGGAGGCCGCGGACATCGTGCGGCGCGTCATGGCGGCGGTCCCCTCCGGCAGCCACCTGGTGCTCACCCACCCGACCTTCGACGCCGAGGTGGGCGGCGAGGGCAACGTCGCGGCGATGGAGTTCTGGAACGCCAACGCCACCCCGCCGATCACCGCCCGGAGCCGCGCCGAGATCGCCGCGTTCCTCGACGGCCTCCAGCCGGTCGAGCCGGGGCTCGTGCCGTGCTCGCGGTGGCGCGCCGGTTCGGACGCCGCCTCGGTGCCGCAGTACGGCGTGGTGGCCGTGAAACCCTGACCCCGAGCACGCGGGGGCCGAGCCCGTGCTCCCTGCCCCGGCCCTCGCCGCCCCCTTCACGCCGAGGAGGACGTATGACCGCCCTGGCCGACCCGGTGCCCGGCGGGCGCCCCGGCGACCTCGGCCGGGTCGCCGCGCTGACCGCGGACCTCGCCGCCCAGCAGGTGCACGGCATCGTCCTGGCCTACGTGGACACCGCGGGCGTCGGCCGGGTCAAGACCGTCCCGACGGCACGCCTGGAGGCCGCGGTGTCCTGGGGCGTCGGCATGTCGCCGGTGTTCGACACCTTCCTCGCCGACGACTCGATCGTCACCACCGACGTCCTCGGCTCCCCCGACGGCGACCTGCGGCTCTACCCGGACCTCGACCGGCTGGTGCCGCTGGCCGGGCAGCCGGGCTGGGCCTGGGCGCCGGTGGACCGGATCACCCAGGAGGGCGAGCGGCACCCCGGCTGCTCCCGGACGTTCCTGCGCCGGATCGTCGCGGACGCCGCCGAGCGGCACGGGCTCGCCTTCCGGGCGGCCGTCGAGATCGAGTGGTCGGTCGGGCTCGGCAGCGTACCGGGCGACGCGTTCGTCCCGGCGGCCTCCGGACCGGCGTACGGCGCCACCCGGCAGGTGGAACTGAGCGACTTCACCGCCGACCTGCTCGCCGCGTTCGCGGCCCAGGGCGTGGACGTCGACCAGCTCCATCCCGAGTACGCGGCCGGCCAGTTCGAGGTGTCGGTGGGCGCCCTGGACCCGGTGGCGGCGGCCGACCGCAGCGTGCTGGTGCGGCAGACGATCCGGGCGGTGGCGGGGCGCCACGGCCTGCGCGTCTCCTTCGCGCCCGCCGTGCTCGCCGAGGGGGTCGGCAACGGCGGCCACCTCCACCTGTCCTGCTGGCGCGGCGGGGTCAACCTGCACTCCGGCGGCACGGGCCGGCACGGCATGACGGCCGAGGCCGAGTCGTTCGCGGCCGGGATCCTCGCCCACCTGCCCGCCCTGACGGCGGTGACCGCGCCGAGCCCGGCCAGCTACCTGCGGCTGAAGCCCTCGCAGTGGGCGGGGGTGTTCACCGCCTGGGGCCTGGAGACCCGCGAGGCGGCGCTGCGGGTCGTCACGGGCACCGCGGGCCGCCGGGACCAGGAGGCGAACCTGGAGGTCAAACCGGTCGACCTGGCCGCCAATCCCTACCTCGCGCTGGGCTGCGTCATCGCCGCCGGACTCGACGGGCTGACGGCGTCCCTGCCGCTGCCCGGGGAGATCACCGGGGACCCGGCCCGCTACGGCGACGAGGAGGCCGCCGCCCTCGGTGTGCGGCGGCTGCCGCGGTCGCTGCCGTCGGCCGTCGAGGAGTTCCGGGCCGACCAGGTGCTGCGGGCCGCGCTGGGCCCGGTCCTGGCGGACGCGGTGACCGCCGTACGGCTCGGTGAGGCGGCGGCCGTGGCGGGTCTGGACGACGCGCGGGTGGCGGCCGCCTACCGCTGGAAGTACTGACCGTGCCCACCACCGGCCCGGTCCACGCGTTCCTCCAGGCCCTGCCCCTGGTCGACCACCACTGCCACGGCGTGTCCACGGCCGACCTGCCGCCCGGGCGGTTCGAGCCGCTGCTCACCGAGGGCGGGGCCTGGCCCGGCGTCTCCCCCTTCGACACCCCGGTCGGCGTGGCCGTGCGCCGGCACTGCGCGCCCCTGCTCGACCTGCCCCGGCACGCGCCCGCCGCCGACTACCTGGCCCGGCGCTCCGCCCTCGGCCCCGACGAGGTCAACCGGCGCTTCCTGACCGCCGCGCACGTCGAGGCCCTCTGCGTCGACACCGGATACACCCCGCACCCCGGCACCTCCCCCGCCGACCTGGCCGAGGCGGCCGGTGCCACCGCCCACGAGGTGGTCCGCCTCGAGCGGGTCGCCGAGGAACTGGCGGCGCGCGGTGTGGCGGCGGGCGCGTACGCGGCCGGGTTCCGGGCCGCCGCCGAGGACGCCGTGCGCCGGCCGGGCGTGGTCGCCGTGAAGTCGGTGGCCGCCTACCGCACCGGCTTCGCCCTCGACCCCGCACGCCCCGCGGTCGCGGAGGTGGCGCGGGCCGCCGGACGCTGGCTCACGAGCGGCGGACGCCTGACCGACCCGGTCCTGGTGCGGCACCTGCTGTGGACCGCCGTCGACCTGGGCCTGCCGCTGCAACTGCACACCGGCTTCGGCGACGCCGACCTGCGGCTGCACCACGCCGACCCGGCCCTGCTCACCGACTGGCTGCGCCTGACGGCGGGCACGGTCCCGGTCCTGCTGCTGCACTGCTGGCCGTACCACCGTCAGGCCGCCTACCTGGCCGCGGTGTTCGAGCGGGTTTACCTGGACGTCGGCCTGACCCTGCACCACACCGGCCCGGCTCGCTCCCGGGCGGTGCTGGAGGAGGCACTGGAGATCACCCCGTTCCGCAAACTGCTGTACAGCTCCGACGCCTACGGTGTGGCCGAGTTCCACCACCTGGGCGCGCTGTCCTTCCGGCTGGGACTGGCCGGAATGCTCCAAGCCCGGGTCGAAGCAGACGAGTTGAGCCTGCCCGACGCCCTGCGCATCGCGGCCTGGACGGGCCGCGACAACGCCCGCCGACTGTACGGACTGCCCGAGAACGATCCGGCCCGCGACTGAGCGCGCGCCCCACCCGGAAAGTATGATCAAGCAATGTCTGACATGACCGAAACCACGCCCGGCTGGCTGACCACGGACGAGCTGGAAATGGCCAGGGCCCGTATGCCGATCCTCTACGTCGAGGCCGTGCCCGTGCGCGTGGACGACAGCGGCGAAGTCACGAGCATCGGACTGCTGCTGCGCATCGGCCCGGACGGAACGGTCAGCCGGACCCTGGTCTCCGGCCGCGTCCTGCACCACGAGCGGGTCCGCGACGCGCTGCTGCGCCACCTGGAGAAGGACCTCGGCCCGGTCGCGCTGCCCCGGGTGCCCTCCTCGCTGCAGCCGTTCACGGTCGCCGAGTATTTCCCGACGGCCGGCATCACGCCGTACCACGACCCCCGTCAGCACGCGGTGTCCCTCGCCTACGTCGTCCCGGTCACCGGCGACTGCCGGCCCCGGCAGGACGCGCTGGACCTCGTGTGGTTCAGCCCCCAGGAGGCCGCCTCGGCGGCGGTGCAGGGCGAGATGCCGGGCGGGCACGGAGCGCTGCTGAAGCAGGCGCTCGCGCACGTGGGCGTGGTGTCCTGACCACCGGCGGCCGACCGGCCTGTCTATCAGGCCGGTCACGCCGCTGACCAGGGCTTCCCCCGAGGTGTTCAGGCAGCGTTCAGGCTCACGGACCGCCGGGGCAACACCTGCACCAGAAGCACCAAAGCCCTGGCAAAGAGGGCTGGGGAGAGGGCGGCCGCCCGTGCGAGGGTGCCGCTCATGAGCACAGAGCACGTCCTCGACCGCCGGCCCGGCGGCCATGCCCGTGACCGCGTCCGGAGAACCGCGAACAAGGTGCCCGGGGTCACCGCCTCCTTCTGGATCATCAAGGTCCTCACCACCGGCATGGGCGAGACCGCGTCCGACTGGCTGGCGCACCTCCTCGGCCCGGTCCCCGCGGTCGGTCTCGGCGGACTCGGCCTCGTGGCCGCGCTCGTGCTCCAGTTCGCCGTCCGCCGGTACGTGGCGTGGATCTACTGGACGGCGATCGTCATGGTCAGCGTGTTCGGCACGATGGCGGCCGACATCCTGCACGTCGGCCTGGGCATCCCGTACACCCTCTCGACGCCCCTGTTCATGATCACCCTGGCCGCCGTGTTCGCCCTCTGGTACGCCGCGGAGCGGACCCTGTCGATCCACGGCATCCGCACCCGCCGCCGCGAGGTGTTCTACTGGGCCGCCGTCCTCGCCACGTTCGCGCTCGGCACCGCCGCCGGCGACCTCACCGCGACCGTCGGCCTCGGCTACCTGGGCTCGGCCGTCCTGTTCGGCGCGGCGATCTCGGTCCCGGCCCTCGCCCACCGGGCTGGCGTCCTGGGCGCGGTGCCCGCGTTCTGGACGGCGTACGTCATCACCCGCCCGCTGGGCGCCTCGATCGCCGACTGGATGGCCCTGGAGCCGCACCGGGGCGGTCTTGGCCTCGGCCTCGGCCCGGTGACGCTGTCCTGGACGGTGGCCATCCTCGCCCTGGTCGGCCACCTCGCGGTGACCCGCCGGGACGTGCGGACCGCCTGACGCCGTTCCGCCCGCACGCCGCGCGCCGGACGTCGTGTGCGGAGGAGAATCGAAGCCATCGGGACGGACAGCGGGCGATCCGACAGCGGGCGATCGGGACGGCTGGTGAGGCTCCATGGCCGGAGACAGGGGCAGACCGCCGGTGGAGCCGTCGCTCCCCGCCCTGCACCTGCGCCTGCGTTCCGAACTGGGCCGCATCGACGACCAGTTGCGCTCCCTGCTCTCCTCCATGGACCGGCTCCAGGGGCTGCTGGACGCGGTGGTGGCCATCAGCCGCGAGGTGGAGCTGCCCGCGGTGCTGCACCGGATCGTGACCACCGCCATGGAGCTGGTGGGCGCCCGCTACGGCGCCCTGGGCGTGCTGGACGAGTCCGGCGACCGTCTGGAGCAGTTCATCTCCGCCGGCCTGTCCGAGCGGGAACGCGACGCCCTGGCCGAGGCCGGGCTGCCCCGCGGCCTAGGCGTGCTCGGCCATCTGATCCACCACCCCGAACCGCTGCGGGTGGACGACATCCCGGCTCATCCGTCCTCCGCCGGCTTCCCGCCCGGGCACCCGCGCCTGCGCACCCTGCTCGGCGTCGCCATCAGCGTGCGCGGCGAGATCTACGGCGACCTGTACCTCGCCGAGCGGCGCGACGGGCAGCCCTTCGACCAGCACGACGAGACCGTGGTCGTCGCCCTGGCCGGGGCCGCCGCCATCGCCATCGAGAACGTCCGCCTGTTCGAGCGGGTGCGCGTCGGGGCCGAGCAGTTCCAGCGGCTCCTGCTGCCCGTCGTGCCCGACCTCAGGCCCTTCACCGCCGCCGCCATCTACCGGCCCGCCGCCGAACCCAGTCAGCTCGGCGGCGACTGGTACG
Source organism: Streptomyces sp. WI03-4A (assembly GCF_033792105.1). Taxonomy (NCBI): domain Bacteria; kingdom Bacillati; phylum Actinomycetota; class Actinomycetes; order Kitasatosporales; family Streptomycetaceae; genus Streptomyces; species Streptomyces sp. WI03-4A. The sequence continues at coordinate 10,109 of NZ_JARAUO010000027.1, read as the reverse complement.
ACGTCATCCCGCTCCCGCACGACGTGGTGGCGGTGGTCATCGGTGACGTGGTCGGCCACGACCTCGAGGCGGCGGCCTCCATGGCCGCCACCCGCAACATGCTGCGCGCGCTGCTGTTCGACCTGACCAGTTCGCCCGGCGCCGTCCTCACCCAGCTCGACCGCACCCTGACCGCCCTCACCGACGCCCCCGTCACGACCACCACCCTCGCCCGCTTCGAACCGGAGGGCCCGGGCCGGCGCCTGCACTGGAGCACCGCGGGCCATGTACCGCCGCTGCTGATCACCGACGAGGGCGAGGTGGAACTGCTGCTCGCGGAGCCGGGTCTGCCGCTCGGGGTCGACCCCGAGCAGCCGCGCCCCGACCACTCCCGCCTGCTGCCCCCGGCCGCCACGCTGGTCTTCTTCACCGACGGGCTGGTCGAACACCCCGCCCACCCCATCGACGAGAGCCTGGCCGACCTCGCGGAGCTGGTGGCGGCGAGCGCCTCGCTCCCCCTGCCGGAGCTGGTCCGGGCCCTGGCCGACCACCACCCGAGCGACGGCCACGACGACATGGCCATCCTGGCCGTACGCACCCCGCCCGCCTGACCTCGGCGCCCCGTACGGCGGTGGCGTGGAGGATCCCGGGGTTCCGGCGGATGATGGTTCTCGGGGCGATGTCGACACGGAGGTCGCCCGATGACCGGCGCGCGGCAGGAACGGTACCGGCGCGCCGCCCTGACCGCCCTGGAGATCGGTGTCGTCGCGGCGCTGTACTACGGCTCGGCCGAGGCGGGGCTGATCCAGCAGCTCGTGCGCAAGCAGGTCACCCCGCTGTGGCCGCCGAGCGGCATCGCGGTGGCCGCCCTGCTGCTGCGGGGGCCGCGGCTGTGGCCGGGCATCGCGCTCGGGGCGTTCCTGGCCAACGTCACGCTGGGCCCGTCGGCCGTGGCCGTGCTCGCGATCACCGCGGGCAACACCCTCGCGCCCCTGTGCTCCTACGCGCTGCTGCGACGGGCGGGGTTCCGCAACCGTCTCGACCGCCTGCGGGACGCGCTCGTGCTGATCTTCCTCGGCGCGTTCCCCGGCATGCTCATCAGCGCCACGGTGGGCACCGGGACCCTCATCCTCGCCGGTGTGCTCCACACCGGCGCCTTCTGGCCGACGTGGTCGGTGTGGTGGACCGGTGACGCGATGGGCGTCCTGGTGGTCACACCGTTCCTGCTGGTCCTGAGCAGGGCGCGCCCGCCGAGGGGTGTGCCGGCGGCCCGGTGGCTGGAGGCCGGCCTGCTGGTGGCGGCCACCACCGGGGTCGGGCTGCTGGAGACCACGAACACTCCCCTGGTGTTCCTGGGCTTCCCGCTGCTGATCTGGGCCGCCTTCCGCTTCCAGCTGGCCGGGGCCGCGCCCTGCGCGCTCGCCGTGTCGACCTTCGCGATCATGGCCGCCACCGGGAACAAGGGCCCGTTCGCCCGGCACGACCTGGTCACGAACATGATCACCCTGCAGGCGTTCAACGCGTCGGCCGCGCTGACCGCGCTGCTGCTCGCGGCCGTCATCAGCGAGCGGAACCAGACGGAGCGGGAGATCGCCCAGGCGTGCGGCCGGCTCGCCGACATGGTCGCCCGGATCGCCACCAGCGAGCAGCAGTCCGTGCTCCCCGACGACGAGGTCACGGGGAGCACGGGTCCGGGGACCCCGCGGGGCCCGGAACGCACCCGGCCGAGCGGTGACGGCCAGGCCAGTGGAAGCGACGAAAGGCCGTCTCCTCATACCTGAGAAGACGGCCTCCGACCGGCTGCGAGAGCTGGTCGGGACGACAGGATTTGAACCTGCGACCCCTTGACCCCCAGTCAAGTGCGCTACCAAGCTGCGCCACGTCCCGGTGCCGTTTGACCTGGGGTTTCCCCGGTCGAAACGCGCAGGGAAACAATACCGCACTCGGGTCGGTCCTCGCGCATCCCTTTCCCGGGTGCACCGGGTCCGCTCAGGAGGCCGGGGCCCTGGCGTCGGCCCGCACGAGCCCTCGTATCGCGGGGACCGCGAGCATGACCGCGGGCACCACCAGGCTGACCGCCGCGGCCGCCAGCAGGACCCGGTCGGCGCCCAGGGCCGCGGCGGCCGGACCCGCCAGGGCCCGGCCGACCGGCATCATCGCCAGGGAGCCCGCCACGTCGTAGGCGTGGATGCGGTTGAGGACGCCGCCGGGACCTGGGTCTGCACGCTGGTCGCCCACATGACGCCGGGGAATTTTCAGCGGCCGCCGGGCAGGCCCAACTCGGGGTGGTCGTCCAGGAGTCGGGGCGGCGCGGCCTGCCGCCAGGAGTCGGCGAGGATGTCGCGCAGTTCGTCCTCGTCCTCCAGGGCGGCGAGCCGGGCCCTGACCCAGGCGAACTGGGCCTCGTGACCGGCGATCCAGAACTTGCCGGGCTCGGCGAGCACCAGTTCGTCGCGCTCCTCCTTGGGGCAGCGCACGGCGATGGACGTCTCGTCCTCCGGGAGCGTGGCGAACATGTTCCCGGCCACCCGGAACGTGGGCATGTTCCAGGCGGTCTTCTCCGTGGTGTCCGGCAGGGACAGGGCGATTCGGCGTACGTCTTCGGCGTCCGGCATGCCCCGCACGCTAACCCGCGGCACTGACAGTCACCTCGCGGCCGGGACCAGGCGCTTGTAGTACAGGGTCGTCGGGCGCAGCTCGCCGGCCGGGTTCGCCGCGTAGCCGGGGATGGTGCCGGCCGGGGTCCAGCCGGCCGAGCGGTAGAGGCGCTCGGCGGGGCTGCCGGTCTCGGTGTCCAGGTGCAGGAGGGTGAGGCCGGCGGCAGCGGCGGCCCGCTCGGCGGTGGCGAGGAGCAGACGGCCGAGGCCGCCGCCGCGCGCCCGGCGGTGCACCATCAGCTTGACGAGTTCGGCGCGGTGCCGGCTGTTGGGCTTGTCGGGCAGGGCCAGGCTCACCGTGCCCGCCGGCCGGCCGGTGTCGTCCACGGCCACCCACACGTCCAGCCGGCCGGCCGCGACGGCGTCGGCCCGCTCCCGCCACCAGGCGTCCGCCGCCGTCCGCGTGAGCGGGGCGAGGAAGCCGACCGAGGCGCCGCCGGCCACGGTGTCGGCCAGCAGCAGGGCGAGTCCGTCGCTGCCCCGGCGGATCCGCTCCTCGTCCCAGCGCCGCACCCTCATGGCCGTACCACCGCCAGCGCGTAGCGGGCCGCCGCCGGCCCGGTGCAGCGGAACCTGGTCGGCCCGAAGACCCGCATCCGCAGGCAGTCGCCCGCGCCGAGCGGGTGGCTGGTGCCGTCGACGGTCACCTCAAGGGTGCCGTCGAGGACCCAGAGGTGCTGCTCGATGCCGGGCACGGGCGGACGGTCGTAGGCGAGGTCGGCACCGGGGGCGAGCCGGCCCTCGACCAGTTCGCCCCGCAGGCCGGGGTGCGGCGGTGACACCGACCGGCGGGTGAATCCGGCGCCGGGGTCCTGCCAGACCCGCTGGTCGGCCGCCCGCACCAGCGGGGCGGGTTCCGCCTCCACCTCGCTGAGCAGCTGGGACATGGTGCGGCCGTAGACGTGGCAGAGGCGGTTGAGCACGGCCGCGGTGGCGCTGGTCTCGGCGCGTTCGGCGCGGGACAGCGTGGACCTGCTCACCCCGCTGCGCTCGGCCAGCTCCCCGAGCGACCAGCCGCGGCCGGCCCGGAGTTCGGCCAGCCGGGCGCCGAGGCGGGCGTCGACGGGATCGGGACCCTCGTTTCTCATGTCCGGGACGCTATCCCTGATATGAGACGGGCGGGTTACCGAAGGCTCACGCCTGCGCGGCCTCGCCCAGCGCGTCCAGCACCGGGCGGATCAGCGGGTGCCCCTCGGCGCCGCGGCGCACCGCCGCGAACACCCGGCGGGTCGGGGCCACGCCGTCGACCGGGCGGACTACCACGCCCGCCAGGTCCATGCCGCGCAGCGCCGAGCGCGGCACGAGGGCGACGCCCGCGTCCGCGGCGGCGAGCGCGACCACGGCGCGGAAGTCGTCGGAGGAGTGCGCGAAACGCGGCTGGAACCCGGCGTTCTCGCACGCGAGGACGACCACGTCGTGGCAGGGGTTGCCGGGGTACGGGCTGATCCAGACGTCCTTGGCCAGGTCGGCGAGGGGGACCTCGAAGGCGTCGGCGAGGCGGTGGCCGACGGGCACGACCGCGTCGAACGGCTCGGCGTACAGCGGCACATGGGTGAGCCGGGGGTCGTCGGCGGCCGGCGCGCCCCGGTATTCGACGGCGACGGCGACCTCCACCTGCCGGTCCAGCACCATGGGCAGGCTGGCGTCGCCCTCCGCGTCCTGGACCCGGATGCGTATGCCGGGCGCCGTGGAGGCGAGCCGGGCCACGGCGGGCGCCACCACCTGGGCGATGCCGGTCGCGAAGGCGGCCACGGTGACGGTGCCCGCCTCCCCCGAGCCGTACGCCGCCAGTTCGGCCTCGGCCCGCTCCAGCTGGGCGAGTACCGCGTTGGTGTGGCTGAGCAGGATCTCCCCCGCCTGGGTGAGGCGGACACCCTTGGCGCCGCGCTCGACCAGGCGGTGGCCGGTCTCCTGCTCCAGGGCCGTCAGCTGCTGGGAGACGGCGGAGGGGGTGAGGTAGAGCGCGGCGGCCGCCGCGGTGACCGTGCGGTGGTCGGCCACCGCACGGAGGATGTGGAGCCGCCGTGCCTCGATCATGCCTCCATTATTCCAGGGCGTCCGCCCTGGTCAGGCCTCCAGCTCGGCCCGCGCGGCGACGAACGCGTCGACCGCGCGGTCGACGTCCTCGGTGGAGTGCGCGGCGGAGAGCTGGACCCGGATGCGGGCCTGGCCCTGCGGGACGACCGGGTAGGAGAAGCCGATCACGTACACCCCGCGCTCCAGCAGCAGTTCCGCCAGGCGGGCCGCCCGGGCCGCGTCACCGATCATGACCGGCGCGATGGGGTGGTCACCGGGGAGGATCTCGAAGCCCTCCTCGGTCATCCGGCGGCGGAACAGGGCGGTGTTCTCGGCGAGCCGGACCCGCAGGTCGTCGGCGGACTCCAGCAGGTCGAGGACCTTCAGGGAGGCGGCGGCGATCACCGGGGCGAGGGTGTTGGAGAACAGGTAGGGGCGCGAGCGCTGGCGCAGCAGGGCGACGATCTCGGCGCGGGCCGCGACGTAGCCGCCGGAGGCGCCGCCGAGGGCCTTGCCGAGGGTGCCGGTGATGATGTCCACGCGGTCCATGACGCCGTGCAGCTCGGGGGTGCCGCGGCCGGTGGGGCCGACGAAGCCGACGGCGTGCGAGTCGTCGACCATGACCATCGCGTCGTAGCGGTCGGCGAGGTCGCAGATGTCGCTCAGCGGGGCCACGTAGCCGTCCATGGAGAAGACGCCGTCGGTGACGACGAGCTTGCGCCGGGCGCCGCCCGCGGTGGCCTCCTTCAGCTTCGCCTCCAGGTCCGCGAGGTCCCGGTTGGCGTAGCGGAAGCGGCGGGCCTTGGACAGGCGGATGCCGTCGATGATGGAGGCGTGGTTGAGGGCGTCGGAGATGACCGCGTCCTCCTCGCCGAGCAGCGTCTCGAAGACACCGCCGTTGGCGTCGAAGCAGGAGGAGTAGAGGATGGTGTCCTCCTGGCCGAGGAACGCGGACAGGCGTGCCTCCAGCTCCTTGTGGACCTCCTGGGTGCCGCAGATGAAGCGCACGGACGCCATGCCGTAGCCCCACCGGTCCAGGGCCTGGTGGGCGGCGGTGATCACCGCGGGGTGGTCGGCGAGGCCGAGGTAGTTGTTGGCGCAGAAGTTGAGGACCTCGCCCGGGCGGCCGCCGGCGGTGACGGCGACGGTCGCGGACTGGGGGGTGCCGATGACCCGCTCGGGCTTGTGCAGGCCGGCGGCGCGGATCTCGTCGAGGGTGGCGCGCAGGTCGTCGCGGACAGAGTCGAACATGACAGGGCTCCTGAAGGTGCTGCGGGAGGGGATGCGCGAGGCAGGGGTGCGCGAGGGGCGGGGTTACGCGGTCCAGTCCAGGATGACCTTGCCGCCGGTGCCGCTCGCCGCGTCGGCGAAGGCCGCCTCGAAGTCGCGGTAGCCGTACCGGCCGGTGATCACCGGGGCCAGGTCGAGGCCGCCCTCCAGCAGGACCGACATCGCGTACCAGGTCTCGAACATCTCGCGGCCGTAGATGCCCTTGATGGTGATCATCGAGGTGACGATCCGGGACCAGTCCACCGGGAACTCCTCGGCGGGCAGGCCGAGCATGGCGATCCGGCCGCCGTGCGTCATGTTGGCGATCATGTCCCGCATGGCCTCGGCGCGGCCGGACATCTCCAGGCCGATGTCGAAGCCCTCGCGCAGGCCCAGTTCCCGCTGCCCGTCGGCGATCGAGGACCGGGAGACGTTCAGGGCGAGGGTCGCGCCGATCTTCCGGGCGAGCTCCAGGCGCTCCTCGCTGACGTCGGTGACGACGACGTTGCGGGCGCCGGCGTGCCGGGCGACGGCGGCGGCCATCAGGCCGATCGGACCCGCGCCGGTGATCAGGACGTCCTCGCCGACCAGCGGGAACGACAGCGCGGTGTGCACGGCGTTGCCGAACGGGTCGAAGATCGCGGCGACGTCGAGGTCCACGGCGACGCGGTGCACCCAGACGTTGGACGCGGGCAGCGCGACGTACTCGGCGAACGCGCCGTCCCGGCCCACGCCGAGGCCGACGGTGGCACGGCACAGGTGGCGCCGGCCGGCCAGGCAGTTGCGGCACTTGCCGCACACCAGGTGGCCCTCGCCGCTGACCCGGTCACCCACCCGGATGTCGGTGACGTCCCGGCCGGTCTCCACGACCTGCCCGACGAACTCGTGCCCGAGCACCAGCGGGGTGCTGATGGCCTGCTGCGCCCAGCCGTCCCAGGCCCGGATGTGCAGGTCGGTACCGCAGATACCGGTCCGCATGACCTTGATCAGCACATCACCGGGGCCGATGGCGGGCTCCGGGACGTCCGTGAGCCAGAGCCCGGGCTCCGCCTTCTCCTTGACCAGCGCCTTCAACGCTACGGCTCCTGTGGGTGAGGTCCCGGCCGCGTGTGCCGAAGGGGCCCGCACCGGGTCAGAGGGGTGGAATCACCGTGCAATCTGCCGTACGCGCGAGCCGGGGTCCATCGATCTTTTCTTAACCGCCGCCACAGCTTTCCTTCACGCCCCCCGCGGCCACGCGCGCGGTGCGCCGCCGCTCAGATCGGCAGCCCGTCGTCCGCGGACCGCTGGATGCGCACGGCGACCTCGGTGGCCAGGGCCTTGATGGTCTCGAGCCCGGACCGCCCCCAGGCGCGCGGCGCCACGTCGAAGGCGCAGACGGTGCCGAGCGCCATGCCGGAGCCGTCGAAGACCGGGGCGCCGAGATACGACCGGATGCCGTAGTCGTCCACGACCGGGTTGCCGGCGAAGCGGGGGTAGTCCCGGACGTCCTCCAGCACCAGCGCCTTGCGGCGGACCACCACGTGCGGGCAGAAGCCGTGGTCGCGCGGCATGACCCGGCCGACCTCGGGCCTGGTGCCGTCCTCCCGGACCACGGGCGCGGCGAGCGGGGTGCGCAGGCCCGCGAAGTACTGGTGGTCCGCCCCGATGAAGTTGACCATGGCGTACGGCGCCCCGGTGAGCTGGGCGAGGTGGTCCGCGAAGGCGTCGAGGCCGGGCTCGGGCCGGCCTCCGAGGCCGAGCCGGCGCAGCCGGGAGACACGGGCGGGTGCCTCTTTGTCCTCGGGGGTGAGCAGCAGGCCGCGGACCGGACGGGGCGGCTCGTAGCTCATGACCGGGCTCCGTCCTTGTGGGCGTACCTCATATGGCGGCTCCGTGTGCGGTGTGGCGGGATCACATGTGGGCGCCGTGGCTCGGCGCGGGCGCCGGGGCGTGGGCGATCAGATGGCGTACGAGGGTGAGCAGGGTCTGCACACCGGAGCTGGAGATGCGGGCGTCGCAGCGCACGACCGGGATCCCGGTGTCGAGGTCGAGGGCCGCGCGCACCTCCTCCGGGTCGTAGCGGTAGGAGCCGTCGAACTCGTTGACGGCGATGACGAAGGCGAGGCCGCGCTCCTCGAAGAAGTCCACGGCCGCGAAGCACTCGTCCAGGCGCCGGGTGTCGGCGAGGACGACCGCGCCGAGCGCCCCTTCCGACAGCTCGTCCCACATGAACCAGAACCGCTCCTGCCCGGGCGTGCCGAAGAGGTACAGCACGTGCTCCGGGTCGAGGGTGATCCGGCCGAAGTCCATGGCGACCGTCGTCTCGACCTTGTTCTCGATGCCGTCGAGGTTGTCGGTGCCGGCGCTGACCGTGGTGAGCAGCTCCTCGGTGCTGAGCGGGGCGATCTCGCTGACCGCTCCCACGAAGGTGGTCTTGCCGACCCCGAACCCGCCCGCCACCAGGATCTTCAGCGCGGTCGGGAACGGGTCAGAGCTGTCGTCGTAGTCCATCGAGCACTGCCTCCAGCAGGGACCGGTCCGTGGGGATGTGGTGGAAGGCGGGGGGTTTGGTGGTCAGCGCCCCGCAGTCGACGAGGTCCGAGAGCAGCACCTTGGTGACCACCGCGGGCAGTCGCAGGTGCGCGGCGACCTCGGCCACCGGGACGGGCGCGCGGCACAGGTCGAGTGCCTGGGCGTGCTCGGGTCCGAGATAGCCGAGCGGGGTGACTCCGGTGGCCATCACCTGCGACATCAGGTCGAGCGCGATGGTGGGCTCGGTGCGGCCGTTGCTGACCGTGAAGGGCCGCACCAGCCGTCCGGCCGCGTCGTCGAGCCAGGGCCCGTCGCCGGCTGCGGCCACGCTCAAGGCCTCGTCGCCGTGATCGCCGCGGTCTCGTCGGCGTGCCTGCGGGGCGCGGTCACCAGGTAGGGGCGCACGCTCTTGACCAGCATCGCCATCTCGTAGCCGAGCACGGCGGCGTCGGCCTCGCGGCCGGCGAGCACGGCGAGGCAGGTGCCGGACCCGGCGGTGGTGACGAACAGCAGCGTCGAGTCGAGTTCCACGACGACCTGCCGGACTTCGCCGCCGTCGCCGAACCGGACGCCCGCGCTGCGGCCGAGGGAGTACAGGCCCGAGGCCAGGGCCGCCATGTGGTCGGCGCTGTCCGCGTCGAGGCCGTGCACGGACTTCACCAGTCCGTCGCAGGACAGCAGGACCGCGCTGGCGGTGTGGGGTACGCGCTGCACGAGGCCGCTCAGCAGCCAGTCGAGGTCGGAGGCCTGTGCGGTCGGCGCGTCGCTCGCCATGGTGGATCGACTCCTTGGGTTACGAAGATCGGTGGGAGCGCTGGGGGTGGGGGTGGGTACGGGGCTGGTGAGGGCGTTCATCCGGCCGGTGCGCTCCCGTCGGTGCGGCCGGTGCCCTCGGTTGCGGGTGCGTGGGCGTGCGTGCGGGGCGGGTGCGTGCCGAGGGGAGGTGCCGGTTCCAGGAGGCCGGCGCCCGAGTCGCGGGTGGCCGGGTCGCGGGTGGCCGGGTCGCGGGTGGCCGGGTCGCGCCGGTCCGGGTGCCGGTGCCGCTCGTCGGCCGGGGCCGCGGCCGGCTCCGCGCCCTGCTGCGCCTCCGCGAGCCCGATGCCGCGCTGGAAGGCCGCCATCAGGCCGGGGTCGTGACCCGGCACGGTTTCGCCCTCCTGGCGGGGGGCCGGGCCGCCGCGCAGTTGCGGCACGATGTGCTCCTGGGCACGGCGGCGGGGCAGCCGGGGCTTGTCCATGGTGCCGCGCACGGCGCCGGTGCGCGGGCTGGGCAGGATGCCCGCGTGGGCCTCGACCGCGGGGCGGTCGTCCGCGCCGATGCCCGGCACGGCCTCGGCGGGGTTGGGCCGCTGCTCGTGGGCGCCGCGCACGGGGAGCCTGGGCGGGGCGCCCCGGTCCTCGCCACCGCTGCGCGCGTGCCCGTCGGCCGCGGCGCCGCGCGCCGGACCGCGCTGCGCGTGCCGCCGCCGGCCGGTGGGCGCGGGCTCTCCGGTCCCTGCCTGCCCGGTCCCGGCCTGGCCAGGCCCTGGCCGACCGCTCCCGGCCTGACCGGCCCCTGCCTCGCCGGTCCCGGCCTGTGCGGCGGACCGCGTCCCGCCCTCGGCGGCGGCCGGACCGTCCGCAAAGGTCCCGGGCCGGCCCGCGCCGGTCCCGGCGGCGGCGGTGGTGCCCGGT